>CAIRRW010000029.1 GCA_903881065.1 uncultured Bacteroidota bacterium | reverse complement strand
GAAGTAATATTTATCCATGTGGTACCTCCATCCGAAGTACGGTATAAATTGTAATAATCGCCGGCATAAATATAATTTGGGTTCGAACTTGCCAAAGCAAGTATTTTCAGTGTTCCTCCTCCAACAAGCTGATTGGATATAGGATTATAAGTATATCCGCCATCGAATGATTGATATACCATATCATAGGCTGTATATATATCTTGATTATTATTAGGGTCCATAATAATAGGAGTTAACCAATCGCCATTAGCTGCCGGCGACACATCCGTATAGGTAAGTCCACAATCAGTAGATACATTTATTAACCCTCCTTCAATTAAACTGAATACTTTATTTTCATCAACAAAATCTATTAGCTGCTCCGTGCCATCACCTCCTAAAGTGAAATTCCAGGTGGTGCCATTGTATTTATTGGAGCCATTATCCTGTTGTCCACAGAAAACTAAATTCGGATTACTTTGCGAACATCCAAGGCGATAATATTGCGAAATGGAAATATTACTGCTTAAATCAATCCACGAATTTCCACCGTCAATTGATTTGAAGATACCGCCATCATTACAAGTAAACACCGTATCATTGCCGTGCGGTATGAATTTAATATCATGTCCGTCGGCATGGTCATAATTCTGTGTTGGCCAGCCAGCCCAATCACTCACCGTATTCCAATTATTACCTCCATCAGTTGATTTGCTTACATCCAAACCCGAAGTATACAACGTATTTGCATCCAGTTGCGATACATTAATAATAGTGTTGTAATATCCATAACCTGCATCGGCAGTGCTGTTGTAAGAAAATGTAGCGCCTCCATTTATTGACTTATACAATTCGCCTGACGAAGTAAGCACATATATTACATTGGCATTGGCAGGAGTAACAGCAATGCTCACCCTTTCAGGATTGGTGGCATAGCCTACTCCTGCAGGTGTCCAGGTTTGCCCTGCATTTATAGAAATATAAACATCATCGCTTTTGCTGGCATAAATTTTAGATGCATTTGATGTATTAAATTCCATATCATATACGTGGCCCAATAGTACATTTACCCATGTTGTTCCGGCATCTGTACTTCTCCAGAGCCCATCTCTTGCAGCAGCAAGCAGTATTTGCGAATTGGCAGGCGAAACAAGTATGCGCTGAATTACATTATTCTGAAGCTGAGTGTAGGATAAGCCTGTTGTATTCCATGTGTTACCTCCGTCAGTTGATTTTAATACACCGGCACTGTAAGTTCCTCCCCAAAAAGGCGAATAACCTGTTACTGTAGGGTCTTCATAGCCATATCCATCGCCGGTGGCTATATACATAGTATTTGTATTTAAAGGGTCAATTGCTATATCGGCAATGCTTATGTTAGGAAGTAAGTCGGTGGAGGTTGTCCATGAATTTCCTCCATTTATTGTTTTCCACAATCCGCCACTAGCTGCACCTACCCATATAATATTTGAATTTGACGGGTTAAAAGTCATTACATTTATCCTTCCCATTGCACCTCCATTTCCCGGAATATTATTTGGCCCGAGCGATACCTAATTGTTTGCTGTTTTTAGCTGCTTCTGTTTTTCTGATTTCGAAATCTGCTTGTGATATTCGTCCCATAAAGCCAACGAATTAAATTTTCCGGAAGGATAAACCCGAGGTTCCATAAAGTTTTCCCAGCGTTTAAATTGCTGATACCCACCTTCTTCTTTATTATTCTGCTCGTAAGCACTTGGTGTTTCATTTTTCCAATAGTCGTTAAAAGCTTTTTGAATGTCATAAAAGGTCGCATCTTTTTTATTGGGGATATTTTTCATCCATTCCTGTGCAGACAAAATGGTATTGAAAAATAAAAAAATGATGATAACGGATGTACTTTTTGCTGATGATTTCATGGTCGTTTTTTTTTGGATAGTGCAATTTAAGCAATAATAACTGATTGGTG
>CAIRRW010000028.1 GCA_903881065.1 uncultured Bacteroidota bacterium | reverse complement strand
GTGCATTGTTCCAAAAATTAATTTTGCCTGAAAAATTATTCGAATAAATAAAATTAATTGGGGCAAAACAAATTATCAAAACAAGTAACGTCCTATTAAAATACGTGACAGTTTGTTTATTTGCATTTACTATTACTTGACTAAAGACTATAAGAATCCCCATTAACGGAAGGTATAATCGTTGCTCATAAAAAAAAGCGGATTCTTTTGGAACAACCAAAACAGGAATTATGAATAATATAAACCAACAGCCTCCGAAGATGGCAAGCGAAGAGAATTTTGTTTTTGATAAGAAAAATACTGCGGCAATTATAGCAATAGTAATCAGCCCATACATAATTGTTCCGTCTGCAATGGTAGGCATCACCGAAAGATTAAATGGTAAAAGTATTTTACCGACATATAAAAAGATTGCACCTAAATTATTCGGTATGTTGCTCAAAAACTCTATCGGTGTTGCTCCTTTTGAAGTTTGTATGGCATTGCTTCGAGCAAAAAATAATAGTAGTATGGTTGATATCCAAAGAATAAAATACTGGACATTACTTTTTGAAAACAGTTTTTCCTTACTCCAAAATTTAATCAGTACTAAATAAAGTACTGGAAGAACAATTGCAGTTTCCTTGGTGAATAATGCCATCAGAAAAAATAGGGAATGGAAAATAAAATGAATTATTTTTTTCGACTCCATAAAATTCAATAGCATGATGAAGGATGATAAAACAAATATGGCAAGCAGCGAATCATTCCGTCCCGGAATCCATGCTACTGCCTGAACCAAGGCAGGGTGAATTATTAAGAATAAGGAAAGTAACAACAAAGATTGCCTTTTTGTTCCAAGCTTTATCAACAGAGAAAAAAGCAAACAGCCTGATAAAACATGAAAAAGAATATTGGAGAAATGATAAAAAGCAAACGACATTTTGCCAAGTGAGCCATCAATAATCAATGAAGTAACAAACAAAGGGCGATAAAAAGTGCCACCTTTTTCTTTAAACACATCCAGATGAAAGGCAGCAGGTATGCTCGACAATTTGGATACAAACGCTTTGTCATCAGCTATCAGCGTTTTATCATCCATATTGGTATAATCAAATTTTAAAGTGTGTGCATACAATAAAAACCCGACTACAATTATGAGAAGATAAGGAAAGCGATATAGGAAATTGGTATTGGAAGTAGTTTCCGAAACTTTTTTAAGAGGAGGTGTACTTTTTTTGTTAGCTGGTTTCATAATCTGTCGTCCTGAGCTTGTAAAAGGACTAAATCCTTAATCAAAAAATCCTAATAAATTGGTGGAGAATATCGGATTCGAACCGACCACCTCTTGCCTGCCAGGCAAGCGCTCTAGCCAAATGAGCTAATCCCCCTTGAAGTTTGGATTGCAAATGTAGTTAAATAATGGGGAATGTGTTATTTTAATAGGTCAAAATATAATACTATTCTTCTAAAACATTGGAATTATAGTCTGATTTAAAGAATAATAAATACTGTTTTTAATACAATCTATATGGAGAATAAAGAAACAATATGAACGATGAAAAAAACAATATGGATTGGAGCAGAAATCATACAGATTCTTCAATAAACTATATAGATTCTTCAATAAATCATATGGATTGTAACAGAAACAATATTATTTCTTCTAAAAACTATCGTCTATTTCTGCCAATATGTCACGAAAAGGTTGTTTTCTCGCTTGATATGTTAAATCTTTTGGTTTCAAGTACGATTTATTGGTAATAATTAGGTTGATGTTATTAAATGTTTTTGAGCGAGCGAAATAAAACTGATTAATAAATAACCAATCCTATGC
>CAIRRW010000027.1 GCA_903881065.1 uncultured Bacteroidota bacterium | reverse complement strand
TTTTAATGCAGGTAAATCAAGCCAGCCTGTCCGTCTTGGGCGTCCAGTTGTCGAACCAAATTCATTTCCGGTTTTACGAATTTGCTCTCCTACTTCATCTTCTAATTCTGTCGGGAAAGGTCCACTTCCAACGCGAGTACAATACGCCTTGAAAATACCAATCACATTTCCTATCTTATTTGGAGCAATTCCTAAACCTGTACATGCACCTGCACAGATTGTATTTGATGATGTAACGAAAGGGTAAGATCCAAAATCAATATCCAATAATGACCCTTGTGCGCCTTCGGCAAGTATAGCTTTATTATTTTTTAAAGCTTCATTAATGTAATGTTCGCTTTCTATTCTTTCTAAACCTTTCAAAATCTCAATTCCTTCAAACCAAGCTGGTTCTAGCTCCGAAAGATTATATTGATAATTATGAAAATTCAATAGTTGTTTATGTTTTTCAACCAATGCATCATATTTCTTTCTGAAGTCAGGGCTATCTATGTCACCTACACGTAAACCGTTACGTCCAGTCTTGTCCATATAAGTAGGTCCAATTCCTTTTAGAGTAGATCCTATCTTTTCTTTTCCTTTCGAAGCTTCAGAAGCCGCGTCCAATAGACGATGAGTAGGTAAAATCAAGTGCGCACGTTTCGATAAAACCAATTTTGATTTCACAACCACACCTAATTTAGTAAGTGCGTCTATTTCTTTTTTAAAAATAACAGGATCAATCACCACACCGTTTCCAACAATATTTACGGCTGTTTTGTGAAATATTCCAGATGGAATAGTATGTAACACATGCTTTATCCCATTAAATTCTAATGTATGTCCTGCATTTGGTCCTCCTTGAAAACGCCCGATAATGTCATATTTCGGAGTTAATACGTCAACAATTTTTCCTTTCCCTTCGTCTCCCCATTGAAGACCTAATAATACATCTACCTTCATTAATTCTGTTTGTTACTTTTGGTTTAGAGATAAAATTTATTTATTTAATTTGGCTATAGCTTCATCTAAACTATTACAAACGTTAAAAATGCTATCTAATTTAGTAATCAGTAGTAATTTCCTGTTCTTTTCATTTACATTACATATTGCAACATCACCACCAGCTTTCCGTGATTTTGTAAGAATATGTATTAGAACATTAAGCCCGCTACTGTTGATATATCGTAATTCATTAAAATCAAGCAGAATTAAGTTTTTACCATTTTCAATATCTTTTTCTATTTCTTCCAACATTGGCTTTGGCTGCTCTCTATCTATTAATTCACCTGACAGATGAAACACCTGTACATTATCCTTTTCGTTTGATTTATATTGAAATATCATAAGTTCTATTTTGAAGATTTTTTATTTTTATGCTCGCAAGATCCTTGCTTAGCAAGTTTATTACACTTTCCATATAAATTAAGTGAATGATGACTAACCTCAAAACCCAAAATTGCACTTGCTGTTTTCTCTATTTGGTGAACTCTTGGATCACAAAATTCAAATACTTTTTCGCAATCTTGACAAATCAAATGATCGTGTTGTTTAAACTCATATGCTTTTTCAAAGAGGGCTAAATTTTTCCCAAATTGATGTTTTGTAACCAAATTGCTATCCAGAAATAAATCCATGGTATTATAAAGAGTAGCACGACTTACGCGATACTTCTTGTTTTTCATCTGAACATATAAGGACTCAATGTCAAAATGCCCAACTTGAGAATATATTTCACTTAATATCGCAAAGCGCTCAGGTGTTTTTCTATGACCATGCTCCTCCAGATATTTTGAAAATATTTGTTTTACCGTTTCTTTACTATCAATTACCGACATTTATTCAAATAATTTAAGCGATAAAGGTACTATTTTTTTGTTTTTAAGGAAATAAAAAAACAAACTCAACGTTATAGATTATAATTATCCATTCTATTTATGGCTTGGATTTTGTAGAAACTTAAATTATTTTTAACTCTGTTCAAATTATATTTAGAAAAATGAAAATATTATTCACAATTATAATCACAATTTCTGTGGCTAATTTGACTGCACAACAAACTGGTAATGGAAATCCTATCTCAAATAACAATCAATCTGTAAACAATATTGATTATCAGGTTCAAACCAGCGTATCAAATATTAATCTGTACGCCGAAAACAATGCAGCTCAAACACAACAACAGATGATTTATCCGCAACAGGCATATGCATTAAATAATAACATTGAACCTTCTTTGGATAACGGGTTTCATATACATTTTCAATTAAATTCACCCTCAATCAATGAGGTCGTTAATAAATCATCCCAAAATAATAATTCTTCTGCAAGAAAAATAAAAACTACATTTGCTAAACGAAACTTCATTAGGAAACGACGTTTCAGAAAATTATTTTCCTATAATAAGAAAAATTATAAAACGTCTCTTTGCTGTCGTTTTTAAAAACTAAATTGTGTTTAAACAAAGACAAATCTTTTCTCTCCTTTTTATTTCTATTTCTTTTTTTTCCGTTGCTCAAAGTCAAAGCAAGGAATACGATAATGGCCATGGAGGCAAAGTAATGTTACCAATGGGCGATATTTCATTTGCCGATGAAGTGGTGGGATTTATCAGAGGGAATCCTCATGCAATCGAGTCTGCCTGCGACTCTATCTTAGCCCTCGGACCTCCAGATTATAATGGATTTGCCGAAAACTTCGTTTCTCTTGGTTGTGGTGGCTCTCTAACTCTATTATTTACCGACAATGCGTTGGTAAATATCCCAGGACCTGACTTATTTGTTTTTGAAGTAGGAAAATACATTGAAGCCACTCAACTTGAAATATCAAAGGATGGCAAAAAATGGATTAATGTAGGCAAAATTGCCGGTGGCACTGCAACTGTTGATATCGGAGATTCGGTAAAACCTGGTGAAGTTTTCCACTTTGTAAAGCTTACCGATTTAAAAACCGATTGCAAAGGCAGTTGGCCAGGAGCAGATATTGATGCTGTTGCAGCTATTGGCTCTGGTCAGCAGATAACACTTAACAATACAGTATTATTTCAGATTAACGATTTCACATTAGCTCCTAATGCCAAAAAGGAACTAAACAAAGTAATTGAGATTATTAAACGTCAAAACCCTTCACAGATTCTTATTGAAGGCAACTCGGATAACACAGGTAAAGAGGATTTTAATAAAACACT
>CAIRRW010000026.1 GCA_903881065.1 uncultured Bacteroidota bacterium | reverse complement strand
CGGTTCATCTGCCATTATTACAATCGGGTCGTTAACCAAAGCGCGAGCAATGGCAACACGTTGTTGTTGACCTCCCGACAATTGATTGGGCATAGAATGAATACGGTCGGCAAGCCCTACTGATTTCAATGCATTGAATGCTTTTTCTCTGCGAATTGCCGCAGGAACTTTATTATTGTATAATAATGGCAGCTCCACATTTTCCTGTGCCGATGTTCGAGGCAGAATATTAAAAGACTGAAATATAAAACCAAGTTTACTGTTTCTAAGCTCCGCTAATTCATTTCTTGTTCTTCCAAGTATATCTTTCCCTTCCATTAGGTATTGTCCGCTTGTGGGATTATCAAGGCAACCAAGTATATTCATAAAAGTGGATTTGCCTGAACCGCTCGCACCCATTATTGCCAGAAACTCTCCTTTATTGATGGTAAGCGAAACCGCCCTAAGTGCGTGCACTTCGACATCGCCTGTTCGGTATGTCTTTGTTAAATCCTTTACTGTAATTAAGTTCTCAGCCATTGCCTTTTATTTTTTCTTTCCAGGAAATGAAGGCATAAATGGACTCTTGGAAGGTTGAGTTTCGGCAGCAGTTGGCGAATGATTAATTCCTGTAGCTACTTCATCACCTTCTTTTATATTACCACTAATTTCGGTAAACGACCCATCATTAAGTCCTTTAGTAACTTGAATCGGGAATATATCTTTATCCTTTTTTATCCATAAGTACCCAACGCCACCATTTGTTTCGGCAATCTGTTGTTTTTTAAGTTCGCCTGCCTGACGGATTTTCTTTGTCCAGAATTGTTTTACAGAATCGGATAAAAGTATGGAGCCATTAATATATTCGGGAGTAGGAGTGAAGGTGAATGCATTGGTAGCAACCTTAAATACATTTTTACGTTCATCAATATAAATGTTGGAATTTGCAGTTAGTCCCGGCATCAATTTTAAATCAGGATTTGCCACCTCAATAATTACTACATAATTTACCACATTCTGAACCATTACAGGCTGACGTCTCACTTGTGTTACTTCTCCCTTAAATACATCATTAGGATACGTATCTACTGTAAATTTTGCTATCTGTCCTACTTTTAACTGACCAATGTCTGCTTCATCCACATTTGCCTGTACTTGCATTTTCTTCAAATCATAAGCAATAGTAAATAATACAGGGCTATTGAAACTGGCAATCACCATGTTTCCTACCTGCACATTTCTGGCTATTATCATACCGCTTATAGGTGCAGTAATAGTACAATATTTAAGGTTGATATTTGCTCTGTTTAGTTGTGCCTGTGCCGATACCAAGTTACCTTTTGCTGTTTCAAATGTTGTTAAAGCTAAATCAAAATCAGCCTGAGCAGCTACTTTGTTATCAAATAGATTTTTTGTTCTATCGTATTCTCTTTTTCCCTGATCCACCGCTACCTGAGCACGTTGTACAGCAGCCTGCGCATCAATTTTTGCTGCATAATAAAGTGTAGTATCAAGCACTGCAATCACCTGACCTTTTTTAACAACATCATTAAAATCTACTTTTATCTTCGCAATAATCCCTGATACCTGAACCCCCACATCAACCGAAGTATCCGCAGCCATTGTTCCGGTAGCAGTTACCAATACTGCCACATCGCCCTTTTCTACCTGCACCGTACGCCAGTAAATAATCTCTTTTTTATTCTTCGAATAGGAATAGTAATAGATGCCAACGGCAACTAATACAAGGGTAATACTAATGATTATAATTTTCTTTTTCATGATTTACAATGCTGTTAAAGGTTTACCAAGGTAAAAGTCAACCACTTTTATCTTGAATAAGTAGTTGTACTTCGTCTGTATCAAAGCTTGTTTTACTTTGTTATAATTATTTTGTTCAATAATAAAATCGGTAGCTGTAGCTAGGCCATTTTCGTATTTTGTTTTAATATCAGTAAACGTCCGTTCCTCCGATTTCTCCTGTTCCTTGGCAGCAAGATATTGTTTTGCTCCTCCGGTTTCATCAGTATACGCTTGTTCAATACTTTTTCGCAATTGGTTTTTAATGTTTATTTCATCCAGATGAACGGATTGCAAATTAATTTTTGCCTTTTCAATATTATACACCCAATATATTAT
>CAIRRW010000025.1 GCA_903881065.1 uncultured Bacteroidota bacterium | reverse complement strand
CTGGTTCATAAACTGTTTCGTATAACCCAGGTTCAACAATAGTGTTCATTATTGTAGAAACTAATCTTCCATTAATATCGAATAATTCAATTTTTACATTTGTCCTTTTAATATTTGAAAACCTTAAATTAATAATATCATTAGTTGGGTTTGGATAAATTAATAAATCACTTAAAGCAGATTGTGTTTGTTTTACATTTACTGTTTGGTTTGTTGATGGTTCGGTAGTTCCTGCTGGTGCTGATGTTCCACTAACATTGAATGCACGAAGAACTAAATTTAAACCATCAGAACCAAAACGAACACCGTTAGGAGGATTTGTTGGAGCCATACCTGTTACAGGGTCTGATTCTTGACTTATTGCAAGTAAATAATTATTATGAGCGTAACTTGTTTGAATATCTTCATCATAAATACTTGGGTCGCCCAATGTTAAAGAATCTTGATAATTAGTCCAAAGAGTTGCACTAGTATTAATATCGTTAGTAAACATATACATTACGCCTTGGTCAGGATTTAAAGTATCACCAACTAATTGAATTGCCTGATATGTTAATGCTGTAATACCTGCATTATTAACACTTACGTGAGGTTTTAAAAAATAATAAGATGTACTTGTATCGTTATATGGGGTTGACCAAGCACCACCAGACCAAGCAACGGCATCTAATTGTTTTTCAAAATCACCGTTCACTTCATAATGAGTAGAAGTAAATGCGATTGCACCGTATTGTCCGTTAAAGTCCATTGATAAATCTTCGTATTGTGTGCTGTTATCGGTTGGAATTAATATCTGTGATGATGCCCAAGACGCTTGTGGTACTGTAATATCAAAGTCTTGATACATTACTACATTATTTGCTGTGCTATCAGTTCCATCAGGGTCGTTTATCCAACTTGCAATAACGTGAGTTGAATCGTAAAACGCAACATTAACAGACCTATCAATCCCAGGTTCTGTAATGAAGATTGCAGGTGGTGAAAAATTTATTGTTGAGCCAGTAAGATTAATTGTTGAATAATAAACATCGGAAGTATTATTAGTAAGGTCGGAAGAAATCCAAGTTATAATACCATAATTTCCTTTACCCATAATAATATTTGCATTTCCTTCTGCACGTCCTGAAGAATCGTTTGCCATATTGTCTGATAACATAACTGGCGTACTTACTGTATTTGTTGGTTTATCATAGTATGCTAACCAAATGTCTTGCGATTTTGCAATGGTATTCATATCCATTGTTGTTGTGTCAAAAGTGGCTGTTGTGTATCTTCCTTGTGTCCAAGATAAAAGACAAGAACCGCTTGGAAGTATAGCTACTTTTGGGTTTTCAACTATATCTTTATTATCAATAATTGTAACAGGTTGTAAAAATTGTCCTGCATTGTAATCCAATTCAGATAATAAAATCATTGTTTTATCATTTGCATCATAGTCTAACCAAGTAATATACAAACTACTGTCATTGGCTGAAAAAGAGGGTTGTGCATAAAATGTTTGCGGTTCAAGTCCTGGGTTACTTTGTACTAATCTTGTGTAACCTCCCATTGCATCAACGTGTGGTTGTTCAAAAATTAGATGACTTCCATAAGGCATATGCAAAGCACTTGCATTTCCGAATGTATCTTTATAAAATGTTTTCGTAATTTCTCCTTCCTGTAAAGTAAACCAACCTCTACCAATTTTGTAATTTAGTTTTCCGTATATTTCTAAATCCCCACCAAATAAAGGATTAACACCTGATGCAGTTGTATAACTTAATCCTGCGCCTATTGAACCTTTTATTCCTAATGTTCCACTTGCACTCGCAATTACTGCGTCAGCAGTAACTCTTAAAAAAGCATCACCATTTATTTTCCCAATTACTTTTGTTATGTCAGAACCTGATGTAATAAATCCCCAAGAACTCGTTCCTGCATCGTATCCAAAAACTACTTGTGCAATAATATCTGTGCTCATTTCTAAACCTCCATCAACTTTAATAACAACTGGCAACGGAGCCATAGGAAACCTTATAGCTGGAAAATTGATTTTAAAACCTGGAATGTGTTGTGTAACACTTGCGTTAATTTCAAAATTAAAATTGTTATCTAATTGAATATTTGTTGTAGTTATTGGTTGTATAAAATTATGAGTAAACTGTCCATTAAAAACATTTAAAGTAAAGCCAACTGTTTTGCTATTGAATGTAGAATTTAAAGGAGGTTGAGTAATGTCGTAATCAACATTCATTTTAAATTGAGGTAATTCAATATTAAAACCTCTACCTCCTAAACCTGTTACATCAGAGGGCAATACAGTATCGCGTGTAACTAAATTTAAGTTCGCATTAAAATTTATTATGTTGCCTGCAACTACAACGTCTGTTGCTGTACCACTACCATTTGTTAACCATTGTGGTGTTGGAAGAATTGTAAGCACAGGTGTAGAATCAGAATAATTTCCTCCCGCATCAGTTATATCAACTCTGATATATGAATTGGGTGTAAGTGAACCCATATCAATGCCAGCAGATGAGAAAATACTGCTACTTGGTAGGATACCAGTAGAAAAAGGGGTGGCAATTCCCGAAGAGCCATCTACTGTATAAAAATCAGCGGAAGTTCCTGTCCCACCGTCTGTAAATGTAAATGTGTTCATTACAGGACTAATTCCTTGCACAAAAGTTCCCGATAATGTCGGTACAACAGATTGTGCTTTCGCGCTCAAGCCGATTAAAGCGAACACTGTAATAATTAGTAATTGTTTTTTCATGTTGATTTGGTTTTTGATTGTTATTATTTATTGTTTGTTTTTTCTTTGGGTATATATAAAAAAATCAGCGTGAGACAGTTGCAATACTTGTTGTTAAGGGAGTCAAAGCCCTGTGCACAAAGTAAAGCAACGCTCACGCTTTCCGTGAGCGTCTGCTGAACTTCCCTGTGCACTTTTAATTTTTGACTTTTAAACAACAGGATAATTAGCTAACGCTATATTTTAATTATTTTCTCTTTTTTTATTTCATTTTT
>CAIRRW010000024.1 GCA_903881065.1 uncultured Bacteroidota bacterium | reverse complement strand
TTTATAATCACTGGTACCAACGTTTTAAATCTGACACGCCATTTATAGTTACTCATATCACCTAACCCACCTGCAAAAGTTATTATGAGCTACTGAAAACCATGTATGCGAGCCTGTCATGTTTTTACTGCTTTTTGTCAAATATGACAAAATAAAATTACAAAGTCTCTTTTTTCATTCAATATAGGTCAACCTCCTGCCAAAGTACTTTTAGTGTTTCTAACAATAGTTTTGCTGTTCCTTATAATAGCTTTTCTATTGAGCAGAACAACACTCCACTTCCTATGAAGACGTTTGAGGTTTCAAAGGATACCTTTCCGGTTCCGAAGAATAGGTTTGTGGTATCTAAGAAATTGTCTCCGGTTCCGAACAGGTGATGGCAGGTTGAGCACAATACCTTTCCTGTTCCAAACAAGTGCTTTCCTTTTGAGGAGAATATCTTTGATGATTCAATGAACAACTTTCTTGTTTATGACACCAACTTTCTTGTTTATGACACCAACTTTCTTGTTCATGAAAACGACTTTCGTCAACCTAATAACTGTTTTTTTTGAGGTGTTTTTGATTTATGCCTTTATTTAACATTCTAACACCCTTTTTGGGAGGGCAAAAATAAATGACACTACACACCTTACTCGCATCAAAATGTCTTCGGCAGGTTTATTATGGGGTATGTTGGCATTATTGAAAAATGGAAGAAACGGAAGGTAAAATGGTGTAAGAATAATTTGAAGAGGGTTTTCTGAGAAAATGAGTTTTATATGCCAGAATATGATTAAAAGTAATTGTGCTTGCCCTGGTATTTAAAATAGCTTTGTAAAGAATAATAATTCAACATAATAAATAACTAAAAAAATAAAATGAAAAAATTAATAACAATAGTTTTTCTTGCTTTAATAGCAAATGTAACCTTTTCTCAATCTACAATACCAGGTAATGTTCGTCCGTTAACTGTGGCTTACTTAGGATGGGATGGCACAGGAGTTAACACTGGTTCGTTAGAAATTAAAAATAATTTTGCGCAACCAATCAATTTTTTAACAAACAGCATCCAACAAATGACGATACTTGGTTCAGGAAATGTAGGGTTTGTAGGTATTGGTAAAAGTTTTACCTCGCCAGCATCTCTGTTAAGTGTAGATGGAACAAACAATCCTACAGGAGAAGTTTTCAGAACAAATTGCCCAAGTGGTACCACAACTATATGGCGGATGATTAGAGCCGGAAACGAATATGGATCATTTTTTAGTGGAGTAGATAGTAATTTTTACAAAAAGAAAACCATCCTTCGCTCTTTCTGCTAAGCAGATAACGAAGGCAAAATTATGTAGCTTTGATTAAAATTTAAATTAAATACCTATGAAAAAGATTATACTATTATTCTGTTTTGTTTTGGGTGTGGCTTCTTTGAGAGGGCAGGTAAACCTTGTACCTAATCCTAGTTTTGAAATACATACTTGCCCTAACAGTATTGGAGAAATAAATCATTTGGCTAATTGGAAAGTTTATAGCAATACGCCAGATTTATTTTCAAGTTGTGCAATAGGAACAATTGTAAGTGTTCCTAATAATTTTATTGGCTATCAACAAGCTCATTCAGGAAATTCTTATATTGGTTTGTGGTGTTATTTTACCAATACTTTTTATAGGGAAATTGTCGGAGTGCAATTAATAACGCCATTATCTATAGGACAGAAATATTTTGTAAAGTTTGATGCCAATTTTACTATTTCTTACAATGGAACTAGTTCAGACGCTGCAATAAATAAACTTGGTTTAAAATTTTCCAATACTGATTATTCGATAAACCAAAACCCACCGATAAATAATACAGCAGATCTTATTTCAAATGGATTTATTACTGATACTTTAAATTGGACTACCGTTTTTGGTTCTTTTGTCGCGGATTCCGCATACAATTATCTAATGCTGGGTAACTTTTTCGATGACTTACATACTCCTAAAATAGTATATACGGGAGGTACACCAGATAGCAATTCTTACTATTATTTGGATGATATATGCGTAAGTACAGATTCATTATTCGCTTATAATTATACAGTAACTGGAATTGAAAATAAAACGTTACAAGATAATATTAGAATTTATCCAAATCCGACAAAGGAGATAGTTTATATACAGGCTCCATTAGGCAAAGGGAGCATAGAAATAAAATTATTTAACTCTTTAGGGCAACAATTGTCAGCTATTACAATATTGGCTGAAGAACCTGTACCAATTGATTTAAGTGAATACTCGGATGGATTACTTTTTATAGAAATATCAATAAATAACAATAAATATCATTATAAATTAATAAAAAAATAAAGAAAATGAAAAAGACAATAAAAAATATGGGAATGATTTTACTATTAGTAATTCTTCCTTTGATAAGTAGAGCACAATGGTATACTGTGGGTAATGCACTTTCAGGTGGAGAATGGCTTGGTGCTTCCACTGCATTTCCAATTAATTTCAAAACGAATAACATACAACAAATGACGATACTTGGTTCAGGAAATGTAGGGTTTGTAGGTATTGGTAAAAGTTTTACCTCGCCAGCATCTCTGTTAAGTGTAGATGGAACTCTCAATCCTAC
>CAIRRW010000023.1 GCA_903881065.1 uncultured Bacteroidota bacterium | reverse complement strand
GTTTGGCATTGACAACAGCAACAACTCAGCCATTAGCAATTACTGGACCAACATTAACCTGTGGGCTGACATCGGCTAGTTATTCGATAGCTGCTGTAACAGGTGCGATAGGTTATACATGGACAGTACCTGCTGGAGCTAATATCTATTCGGGTCAGAACACAACTGCGATGGTGATGACCTTTACTTCTCCTCTATCAGGAAACGTGGGGGTATCTGCAACTAACGGATGTACAACTAGTCTGGTTAGACCTTTAACTGTAAGTAAATTAGAGCCAGCACCAGGGGTAATAACAGGCCCTACAACAGGATTGTGCGGATTAACCTCAGCAACTTATTCGATAGCGCCAGTAGCAGGAGCAACAGGATATACATGGGTAGTACCGACAGGTATGAGTATCACGAGCGGTCAAGGCTACACTAGCATAACTGTAAACTCTACAACAACAGCAACGACAGGAGCAGTGAAGGTAAGTGCTAACAATAGCTGTGCAAATGGAACTGCTCAGGCAAGTTTAACTGTTACTTGTGCAGGTTCGATTGCTATGGACAATCAGGCAACCACAGACAAAATGTTCTCAGACCTTTATCCAAATCCTACAGCAACTGAATTTACAATAGAGGTAACCTCTGGAGTAGATAATGAACTGATAATAGAAGTATATGATGTGCTGGGCAACTTGCTAAAACATGAGAAACACCAGTTGGTAAGTGGAATAGGAACAATGAGAACCAATATCATTGATTACAGAGATGGAATCTATTTTGTAAGAGTATTGGATAAAGAATACAATGTTCTTTACACGCAAAGAGTGATTAAACAATAAATTAGAATACCAATGAGTATGATACCCAGTTTCAAGTTTTTGTGAAACTGGGTATCATGCTTTTGATAGTACTATAAAGTAGTCATTAAATATAAATGGTGAACGAAGCCATGTTTATCTGATTTATTTTCTTTATTTTTACATAAAATATAAAATGAAAACAAAACCAATATTAATCGCTATTGCCGTTGTATTACTGTCAGCTTGTAGTGCTAAACTTATGGACTTGACTCAAACGGATGCTGAAAGAGGTTCCGCGAAATTTAAGGGCGTAACTTTAGAATCCCTTAATCAAGGGAAAAGTATTTTTCAGGAAAATTGTAATGAGTGCCATGGTTTAAAAAGGCCATCTTCAAGAACAGAAGAAAGATGGAATAAAATAGTTCCTGCAATGGTAAAGAAATTAAACATAAAAATGGGCAAAGAAGTAATTGATTCCAGAAAACAAGATTTATTACTTCAGTATTTAGTTACGATGAGTGCCGTTCCCAAGAAATAAGTAATCACCGTTAAGGATGTTACTAACTAAAAGTCCTGTATTGGATAAACCAATACAGGACTTTTCATTATTATTCTATATCCTACAAATCTTTCAGAGCCAGCAAACGCTCCCAGCGTTTAGCTACACCACTTTCAGCACTTACAAGCAAGTCGGCAGCATGTTCTGCATTCTGACGAACAAGTGAACTAAAACGGGTTTCGCTATATAAAAATTCTTTTAAATCCAATGTTGATTCTTTGCTGTCAAGAGAAAAACGTTCTCCTTTCGGTTTCAATGGATTGTATCTGAACAATGGCCAATAGCCTGATTTTACAGCTTCTACCTGATGCTCGGCACCATGCGCCATATCATATCCATGAGCAATGCAATGACTATATGCTATCACAATGGAAGTGCCCGGAAACGCTTCCGCCTCCTGAATTGTTTTAACCGCATGTGCATCATTTGCACCCAAAGCAATTTGTGCCACATAAGCCGAACCATGCGCTATTGCCTGCAATGCCATGTCTTTTTTGGAATTTTCTTTTCCATTAACAGAGAACTTTGCACTTGCACCAACCGGAGTTGATTTGGATTTCTGTCCTCCTGTATTGGAATAAACTTCGGTATCAAGAACAATAATATTTACATTTTCACCGGTTGAAAGAACATGGTCTAATCCTCCAAAACCAATATCGTAAGCCCAACCATCGCCACCAATAATCCAATGCGATTTTTTTACAAGATGTTCTGCAAGGATAAATAGTTGTTGTGTTTCAAATGTATTTACACGGTCTATTCGTTTACGAAGTTCACGAATATTATCGCGTTGCTTTTTAATTCCTGCTTCATTACTTTGATCCGTATGCAGTATTTCATTGATAAGCGCTTCGCCAATAATATCTTTATGTTTAAGCATTATGCCAGTTGCAATTTCTGCTTTTTTATCATACGCCATTTTAATTCCTAACCCGAATTCAGCATTGTCTTCAAACAATGAATTAGCCCAGGCCGGACCGAATCCCTCATTATTTTCTGTCCATGGAGTTGTCGGTAAATTAGCGCCATATATGGAAGAACATCCTGTAGCGTTGGCTACAATCATTCTATCGCCATATAATTGTGATAATAATTTTACATAGGGTGTTTCTCCGCAACCTGAGCATGCACCGGAGAATTCAAATAACGGCTGCAATAATTGTGTTCCTTTTACTGTGTTTTTATTTACACGCGAACGATCAATTTCAGGAATAGATAAGAAGAAATCCCAGTTCTTAATCTCTGTTTCTTTCAATGGAATCTGGTCAACCATATTTATTGCCTTATGTGTTGCATCGGTCTTGCTTGTTATCGGACAGTATGCCACACATAAATTACAACCGGTACAATCTTCAACAGAGACCTGTAAGGTATATGACTCTTTTTCTTTATCAAATTCCTTTCCGATTGGCGGGACATGTTTAAAGTTTTGAGGTGCTGTTTTTAATTCTTCATTGCCATAAACTTTACAGCGAATTGCAGCATGTGGACAAATCAAAAAGCACTTGCCGCATTGAGAACATAAATCAGCATCCCATACAGGAGCCTTATCTGCAATGTTTCGTTTTTCATATTGAGTAGTTCCAACAGGATAAGTTCCATCAATCGGGAAAGCACTTACCGGAAGTTCATCTCCATCAAATGAAAGTATTTTTGCCAATACATTTTTCACAAATTCAGGAGCATTATCAGTAACACTTTTCTCTGTTTCAAGTGTTCCAATTTTGTCTGCTGAATAATCTATCTGCTGAAGATTCTCTACTGTTTTATCAACTGCTTCAAAGTTTTTTTGGATTACTTTTTCACCTTTGGATGCATACGATTTCTGAATTGCATTCTTTATTTTTTGAATTGCTTCGTCCTTTGGAAGAATACCTGCAATTGCAAAGAAACATGTTTGCAAAATAGTATTAACACGCGAACCCATGCCTGTTTCACGAGCTACACGAGTTGCATTGATAACATAAAACTTTAATTCCTTTTCTTTAATTTCTTCCTGAACATGATGCGGAAGTTTATTCCAGACTTCTTCAGTAGGATAAGGAGTATTTAATAAAAATGTCGCTCCTTTTTCTGCATGTTTAAGGATGTCATATTTATTAATGAAATTAAATTGGTGACAGGCAACAAAGTTTGCCGAGTCAACCAAATAAGTAGATTGAATAGGATTTTTACCGAACCGCAAATGCGAAACCGTAAGCGAACCGGACTTCTTGGAGTCGTAAACAAAATATCCCTGAACAAAATTATCAGTAGTGTCACCGATTATTTTTATTGAATTTTTGTTAGCACTCACTGTTCCATCAGCACCTAAGCCATAAAATAATCCACGGAAAAGATGTTGTTTTTCCAATGAGAAATGTTTGTCGTAAACCAAACTATGATTGGTAACATCATCATCAATACCAATTGTAAAATGTTTTTTAGGTGTTCCTTTTTGCAATTCCTCATAAATAGAAACAACCATAGCCGGAGTAAATTCCTTGGACGCGAGGCCATAACGACCAGCAATAATTCTTGGTTTTTCACCTTGCCATTCTTCAGCAATCGTATTTACAATATCCATATAAAGCGGGTCACCAATAGCTCCTGGCTCTTTGCAACGGTCAAGAACAGCAATACTTTTTACTGATGTTGGAATTGCTTTCACCAGTTCTTTTGTATCAACCGGGCGGAATAAACGAACATATAAATAGCCCACTTTTTCACCTTGCTCATTCAGATAATTTACAGTTTCGTTTACAGCACCTGAGCCTGAACCCATTATTATTACTATCCTATCCGGAGAAGGATGACCGTAATATTCATATAATTTATATTTCCTTCCGGTAAGTTCACCAAACTTATTCATCACCTCTGTGATGATTCCCGGGGCAGCATCATAAAATTTATTTGCTGCCTCACGGCTTTGGAAAAACACATCTGGGTTTTGTGCTGTTCCTCTGATAGTAGGGTGTTCGGGAGACATTGCGCGTTTTCGGAATGCAAGCAACGCATTTTCATCAAGCATACTTTTAATCACTTCGTCAGGTATCACTTCCACTTTTGTAAGTTCGTGAGATGTACGGAAGCCATCAAAAATATTCAGAAAAGGAATTAATGTTTTCAAAGTAGAGGCATGCGAAATCAACGCCATATCCATTGCTTCCTGAGAGTTGCGGCCGAACAGCATTGCCCATCCTGTCTGGCGAACCGACATCACATCAGCATGATCACCGAAAATAGAAAGAGCATGAGTGGCTAAAGTCCGCGCTGCGATGTGAAAAACAGTAGGCGTCAACTCGCCTGCTATTTTATACATATTCGGAATCATCAGCAATAATCCTTGCGAACAGGTAAATGTAGAAGAAAGTGCACCTGCCTGCAACGCGCCATGTACTGCACCTGCAGCCCCTCCTTCACTTTGCATTTCCATCACTCTTGGCACTTCACCAAATATATTTTTTGTTCCTATTGCAGACCATTCATCACAAAATTCGCCCATGGCCGAAGATGGCGTGATAGGATATATTGCACACACTTCGCTTGTTTTGTAAGCAATGTAAGCCGCAGCTTCATTGCCATCCATAATTTTAATTTTACCTTTCATTGTATCTTTTAACTTCTTCTTTATGCAAACTGTAAATTCATTTTATAAAATATTTCAATTAGACGCGCTTTGTCACCAAATTTATTATCAAGTTTTACAAATTCAGTAAATGCAGTTTCCAATTCTTTTTCATCCAGTATTTTTGGAACAAGGTTCATAATCATTCTGTTTTCCATCTTGATGTGCTCATCCATGTATGTAATATATTGATTAACCAAAGCCCTTAATAATTTATAATCATAAATGACAAAAGCGTTTTCAATTTCTGCCATCAGGCATTTAAAGTCTTCGTGATTATCCGTAATCTCGTGAATAAATTCTGCATTTACATCCTTTGATTGTTTCATAAGGAGAGGAAATAATATGTTTTCTTCTTTCGGATGATGATATGTTTCCGAAAAGTTTCTGAAGAAAAGAATTATATCATTCAATGCTTTATGATATGTTTCATTGTCTTCAATCTTTTGAATCTGCTTAGTTGTTTCTATAGCCTTTTTCAGCAAATTATGTTCTTCTAATATGTACGTAATTGCGCCCATTATGATGTTTCTACTTCAGTTAAATATTGATTTTTACCTACTCAAAGGTCTTGTGAATAGGGACGATAAAATATGATAGATGTCATAACGGGAAAATATATATGTCATAAAATATATGTTGATATAATGTATTAATCTTCTGTTCTGTTATTTATTTCAACTTTATTGGAAACTAAATGAGCAATAGCGAAGCAAAGGATTATTGGTATTCTAATGTTACTTAAAACAAAAATTCCTCTCAAATGGAATATTTGAAAGGAATTGGAATTATTTGATGTAGCCCGTAGGGGAATCGAACCCCTGTTTCCAGGATGAAAACCTGGCGTCCTAACCCCTAGACGAACGGGCCAAAAAAAATATTATTCTTTTTTTGGGAGTGCAAATGTAGCTAAATTTTTAATGTGACAAAACATTTTTTAATATTCTCATCCCATTTATTGATATAGCGTATAATTCTTAATATTGTAATGCAGTTGAAATTCAATATGGTTATAATTCATTAGGAGGTGATAATATGTGTAAAGTTATTATGAATCAAATGAAAGATACCTCTTTATATATCAATATTACAGAAAAATTAACTGCTTAAAAATATGTTGTAATTATATTGAGTTTAGGCAACTCGATTCGACAAATCCTGCCCAAATTAACCTACCTTTGTGCTTGTTTTAATATGTATATGTCCGATACCAAACGCTTTTTTCTTCAGTTTTCCTATAATGGAACCGCATATAGTGGTTGGCAGGTGCAAAAAAACTCTAAACATACTGTGCAGCAAACCCTCAACGAAATGCTGTCACGATTACTGAATGAACAAATTACTGTAATGGGTTGCGGACGGACAGATACAGGGGTTCATGCGAAACAATACTTTGCTCATTTTGATACCACCAAAGAAGATTTAATTGAAAATCACGATCATTGGATTCTTAAATTTAATCATGCACTGCCAAAGGACATAGCAATACAACGGATATTTAAAGTAAATGATAAAGCATCTGCTCGTTATGATGCATTTCGGCGGACATATGAATATGTGATTACAAAAAAGAAGAATCCTTTTGAAATAGATAAAGCATATTTCCTGTATGGAAAGTTGGATGTGGAGGCTATGAACAAAGCATCGCAGATTTTGTTTGAATATGAGGACTTTTCAGCATTCGCGAAAAGTAATACACAAAACAAAACCAATATTTGTAAACTTTACCAGGCGGAATGGCATGAAGATGATAATTTTATAGTATTCACAATCTCAGCAAACAGATTTTTAAGAGACATGGTACGTGCTATTGTTGGAACAATACTAAAGGTAGGGAAAGGCAAAATATCATTGGAGCAATTCAGGAAGGTGATTGAGAGTAAAACACGTTCCGAGGCAGGACTGTCGGTACCTGCATGCGGATTGTATTTGATGAAAATTGAATACAAATATGGGATTGAAAAAATTTGAGGTGTGAGTAAGGAAGAAGGATAAATGGTGGCTCGTCTTCCAATAGTTTAATTAGAACAATGTCAAAAGAAAATAAAATAACAGGTAAAACAGTTGATTTTTCAATACTAAAACGAATACTTTGTTATGCCAGATTCTATAAAGGAAACTTCGCATTAGCTGTTTTAGCAACGATTACGTTCGCATTTCTATCACCGGTGCGGCCTATATTAATACAATATACATTCGACAATTTCGTGGCGAAACATAATGCACCAATGCTGTTGAATATGACTATGCTGCTTGTAGGATTATTAATACTGGAAGCAGGTATGCAGTTCTCGGATTCGTTTTTAACTAATCGTTTGGGACAAAATATCATCAAGGATTTACGTATTCAATTATACAAACACATATCAGGTTTGCGGCTTAAGTATTATGATAATACTCCGATAGGAACTCTTGTAACTCGTGCTGTATCTGATATTGAAGTGGTAGCAGATATGTTCTCAGATGGATTAATATCCATCATTGGCGATTTATTAAAGTTGTTTGTGATACTTGGAGTAATGCTTTTCTTGAATTATCGACTCACCTTGATTGTGCTGATACCAATACCGGTGCTATTAATTGCCACTTATATATTTAAAAAGGCTGTTGCGGCTTCTTTTCAGGATGTTCGTACACAAGTAGCACGATTAAATGCCTTCGTACAAGAGCATATCACCGGAATGAACATTGTGCAGATATTTAATCGTGAGAAATCGGAAATGAATAAGTTCGATGAAATAAATAAGAAACACCGCGATGCAAATATCCGTTCCATAAAGGCGTACTCCATATTCTTTCCTGTGGTAGAAATACTATCGTCGACATCACTTGGATTGCTTGTGTGGTGGGGAGGACGAGAAATTCTTCAGAATATAACTTCGATGGGACAACTAGTTGAATTTATTATGTTTTTAAACATGATGTTCCGTCCGATACGTCAATTGGCGGATAGATTTAATACACTTCAGATGGGTATGGTATCTTCCGACAGGGTTTTTAAAGTGCTTGATACAAAAGAAATTATTGAAAATAAAGGAAAACATAATGCGGCCGAAATAAAAGGTAATGTGGAGCTGAAAAATGTATGGCTTGCTTATAGTGAAGAAGACTGGGTGTTGAAAAACGTATCTTTCTCGGTGAAAGAAGGTGAAACAGTAGCGTTGGTAGGTGCCACAGGTGCAGGTAAATCTTCCATTATCAACTTACTTAATCGTTTTTATGAATATAATAAAGGTTCTATAACTATTGATGGTATTGATGTGCGCGACTATGAACTTTCTTCACTGCGTAAAAATATAGGTGTGGTGCTGCAAGATGTATTTTTATTTTCTGACTCATTGGCAAATAATATTTCACTTAATAATCCGGAGATTTCAAGAGAGAAAATTATTGAATCAGCAAAGATTGTGGGCGCAGATGAGTTTATTTCGAAGCTCCCAAATGGTTATGATTACAATGCAATGGAGCGCGGCGCGATGTTATCTGTTGGGCAACGACAATTGATTTCTTTTATTCGGGCTTACGTATACAATCCGCGCATTTTAGTATTGGATGAGGCAACTTCTTCCATCGATACAGAATCGGAAAAGCTTATCCAGACAGCAATTGATATACTCACCAAAGGTCGCACATCCATTATCATTGCTCATCGATTAGCAACCATTCAGAAAGCTGATAAAATTATTGTGATGGATAAAGGCGAGATAATTGAAGTAGGCAATCATCAGGAATTACTTAAACTTAACGGACAATATAAACGTTTGTTTGAGCTGCAATTTAAAGATGAAGAAAAGATAAGTGTTTAATGTGCAGCACTAATCAACAGTACAGCGGTTTGCTATATGAGTCTAAATCTTCTGGTACTGAATAATTTTAGTCGGAATGTTTTTGTCAGCTCATCGAAACTGCTTCGCTCTTAACCAATATCGGAACATCCTTTTCAACAGGATAATAAACGCCGGCTTCAATTGAAATAAGCTTTTTACGGTCTTCACTCACCTCCAAATCACCTCCATATTTCGGACATTTAAGTAAGGATACAATATTAAGATTGTCTCCCGGATTAGAATGATGTAGTTTCAGGAACTTACTAATGTCAGTGTCTTTAGTTGATGTTTCTTTTTTGGAAGCATGTATATATATGCTGTCAGAATAGTTTTTCATGTTGGGTATTACATTGGTGGCGGCCGAACAAAACAGTGAAATGGCGCATTTAATTTTATTGCTTAAGGAAACATATTTCAAATCTTCCTTTAATACTCCGATGCCCAAAAAACTATGATTATAAAATGAATAATGAGATAGAAATTTACTCACAATAGTTTCATATTCTGCCGGAGTATAATAACGTACGCACCAACTATTATAGTTATTAATCTCATCAATGCTTTGGTTCGAAACAATCTTTCTATTTCTAAATCCATTCTTATTCGGAAATTCAAGAAGAGTAAATCCTTCGTTGGTAAGTACTGAATTTATTCGTTGCAGACAGTTCACCATACGCTCATAATGGGTATGTTGGATCACACTGAATGACCAAACCAAATCAAAAATATTATCCTTGAAAGGCATATTGGTAAGGTCGGCAGAAACAGCATATCCAGTGACGTTCTGAGTTTTCATTACCAATAAAGAAGCATGACATAAGTTTAATTTAATATCCACACCGATAGGAATATATCCTTTATTGGCGCCCGAAGTAAGCCATCGTCCCCATCCACAGCCGATATCAAGCATCAGATGGTCGCCTTTTACTTTATCCACAGGTAATTCGTAAACAGGATATTCCTTTAGCTTGCCTATACGGTTCAGATAATGCGTTCCATTAGTGCCGGCAATCAATCCCTGTACATTCCACGGAATAACATTCTCATAGTTTTTAGGTCCAGATTTAGAGCCTATATTTGCATATATTCTCCCTCTGGTAAAAGCTATGTTTGCTTCTTCGTTTTCTATTCCGTCCATATTTTCAGGTCACCAATGCCAATAGTAGTTTCAATTGTTTTATCGGCTTTAACTATTTGTTTTGACATCCGAAACAAAGCTAATAAAACTTTTACATGTAAGGATATCGGCATTTATATATTGTGATATCGGTATTCAACTCAACCCATAGCCTCCCCTCTCCTTCCCACAAAATAAACAGAACTTGTCATTCAGAGCGAAGCGAAGAATCTAAAATAAATAATATTAATTCCGGAGATAAAATATAGAAGTGGCAGTTACTTCTTAATCGACTTATTAAATTTAATGCCAATCATTAGTTCGTGAGTACCCGAGCTGTATTTGCGGATATCAGTGGTGGTAAAATCATATGAATAAGCGAAGGTTATATTCTGCATCAGCGTATAACCAATCATCGCGGACACAGCATCCATGGAACGATACGAAGTACCAAGCCAAATCATATCTTTATATAATGCACGCACTCCAATATCAACTTGCACCGGTGCAGGATTCACAAATTTAATACATGCTGAAGGCTCTAATTTGAAATCATCATTAAGCGTAAATCGGTATCCACCGGTAATATACATATGTGTAGCAAGCGTGCTCAGGGAAGAAGTCTGCGCATTAAAAAACTTAATCTGTTCCTGTAATATTTGAGGCACCGATGCGCCGGCATACCATTTTTTATCGGTAGAATAAGCATAGATTCCCGCGCCAAAATCAGGCATCAGCACAGATTGAACACCATTGCTTATCACCATATCACTTGGGTCGTGCAATTGAATTTTCGATGCGTCCACCATAAACTGCAATATCCCTGCGGATAAGCCAAGTGATACTCTAACTTTATCCGCCACTTTTAAATGATATGCATAAGATAAATAAAAACCTGTTCTTCGCGTAGGTCCCACAATGTCAGTAAACAGTATACCACCCAAGCCCATGTTCAATGATTTAGTTGGCCCGTCAACACTTAGCACATACGTCCGTGGAGCATCAGTAATGCCAATCCATTGATATCTATTGTTGGATTTAGCTTCGAAATACGGATTACTACCACCAATGGCGGGGTTCAAAGCATAATCATTAATCATATAATTGCTGTATTGCGGCAACTGCTGTGCTATGGTTCGCGAAGCAAATAATAATACTATGAATATAACTTTTTTCATTCTGTGTTTTTAATTTCTATTGCCCCGAAACCATTATCTCAATATAGTAATTGGCCCCGTTAAAACGTCCGGATATAAAGGATCGTTCAAATTAATTATATAATAGTACGTTCCAACAGGCAGTGGCTTGCTTTTAAATGTGCCGTCCCACTTATTAATATAACCCACGGATTGAAACAATAGTTCGCCCCAGCGATTATATATTTCCACCACACAATTAGGGAATTTCTCAATGTTATCAATCTGCCATACATCATTTACACCATCTCCGTTCGGAGAAATACCATCCCCGTAAACAATAGTAGGTGCCACAGTTACTATAATCTCACCGCTTCCCACACATCCCTGTGTAGAAGTTACGAGTACAGTATACGTTGTGGTAGTAGTAGGTGTAGCAGTAGGATTGGCAAGTATCGAATCGTTCAATCCGGTAGAAGGGCTCCACAAATAAATAGCGCCATTAGGTCCGGTAGGGCTACCGCCGAGAGTAGTACTGTTTCCCTGGAATATCACTGTGTTTGAACCTGCATTAACAAAAGGAATTGGGTTGGCAGTAACATTTAAAGTATCGGTACTGGAACAACCTGCCGCGTTTGCCACTTGAATATAATAACTGGTAGTGCCTGCCGGAGGCGTAAAAGTAGCAGTTACCGTACTTCCAATATTTGTTGCCGGTACTTGGAACCATTGATAAGAAGTAATATTGCCGGTACTTCCGGAACCATCTAATAATATGGAGCTAGGCTGACAAAAGGTGGTGTCTCTACCTGCATGTGCAATAACTTGTGGATTAACTACCACATTTATAGTATCCGTGGAAACGCAACCACTGCTATTATTAACAGATACATAGTAACTGGTGGTTCCGGCAGGCGGATTAACGGTAACTGTATCACTATTACTTATACTTGTACCTGCCGGAAGCACAAACCATTGATATCCGGCGGCATTTACACTTGTACTTGCGTTTAATAAAGTAGGCGTTGGATTACAATTGAATACATCATTGCCTGCATGAGCTATAGGCAGAGCAGTAGAAGTAACCGCAACAGTATCATTAGATGAACATCCGGTACCATTATCAACCGTTACATAATAATTTGTAGTTCCTGTTGGAGGCGTAATATTGATAAACATAGTATTACCAACAGGCGTGCTTCCAGGCAATTGAAACCAGTGATAATTAAGTCCGCCAACGCTTCCGGAAGCATTCAAACTAATAGCACCGGATGAACAGAAGGTAGTATCATTGCCTGCATGCGCAATAACTATCTGAGCCGGCGTGATAATAACTGTATCCGAGATAGTACAAAGATGATTATCGGTAACTGTTACACTATATGTTCCGGCATTTATCCCATTTATATTTTGTGTAGTTGCTGATGATGCTCCACTCCATTGATAGGTGTATCCGGGAGTTCCGCCGCCAACAGTTAAACTGATAGCTCCATTAGAAAGAGAGTTGCAACTTGGAGAAGTAACTGTACTGCTTATGGTTAATGGTGCAGGTGAATTTACGTTTGTTGTTTGTATGGCAGTGCAACCATTCGCATCGGTAAGTGTCAATGTAAATGCACCAAGAGATAAACCAACTGCTGTAACTGCTGTGCCTCCGTAAGGCGCCCATGAATAAGTATATGCAGGAGAACCTCCCGAAGGAATAGCAGTAATAGAACCGTCGCCGCTTCCACTGCAAGTAGGGTTAATTACATTTGCCAAACTCAATCCTAATGGTGCCGGCTGAGTAATGGTAGCATTAGCAATGGTTACACAACCATTGTTGCTGGTAACTTCTACCACATAGTTGCCTGCACAAAGTGCATTAGCGATAGGACTACCTGAAGGTGGAATATTATCCCATACATAGGAGTAAGGAGCAACACCATTAGTAGCAGTTACAGTTGCCGTTCCATCACATAATCCGTTGCAGCTAACAGGAGTAGTAGCCACAGCAAGCGTAGGACCTGTCTGGCTGCTCAAAGGAATAGTCACATTTTGAGAACATCCATTAGAGCAGGTTAACTGAACAGAATAAACTCCGGCACATAAATTATTTAAGGTCAAAGCAGATGAGCCGGTATTCCATAATACAGCAATTGCGCCGGCACATCCATTTGGATTGATGGAAACACTGCCATCACATGCGCTGCAAGATGGTGCAGTGAAAGTAGGATTAGCATTCATCTGAACTGGCTGTGTGATTACCACCGAATCAATTAGTGAACAGCCATTGGCATCTGTTATCTGTACAAAATAAGTTCCCGCACATAAATTAGATAATGCAGGTGTTGCTTGTCCGCCTGTTATCCACAGATAACTATATGGGGCAACGCCGCCAACAGGTACAATTCCGCT
>CAIRRW010000022.1 GCA_903881065.1 uncultured Bacteroidota bacterium | reverse complement strand
TTGTAACTAATGCTCTTGATAATCCTAAAATCCATATTCTAAAGCTTGCAAAGAGTCGCAAACATTGGGAGAGTGAAACAATAAAATTATTCATCAGACAAAAAGTAGGTGCTATTTTAAAACTGAAATGATATTTGGATAGTATAAAAATAACTTTCTTTGGAATTGGTTGCTGCATCATTAAAGGAAAGTATGAAGAGGAAACTTGGATAAGGTTTCGTAACGGAGCGAAAACAATTAAATACTCTTTGGAAGATGCGTTCTTTGAAAACACATTTTATAAAGAACTAAAAGAATATAACAATTGGACTGATTTAGGAAATGTGTTTAATGTTTCAGGACTATTGAATAATTACCAAAGTGTCATAGAAATAAAAATAAACAACAAGAAGAAAGCAAAAATATTATTTCAAGAATTATTAAATGATGAATTTCTATTTCCACTTTACCAAACAATAATTAGTGAAGAAAACGAAAAAGGTAACTTAACAATTGTAGAAAAAGAAATTGGAACTATTGCAACATACAAGCTTGAAACAGATAATTTTTCACTTGATAAATTACAGTTCACTTTGAAAGTTGTTAGAGTAACAGAAGAATTGAAATATATTGTACTAACAAAAATAGAATACAACAGAAAAGAACTAACAAGCAAAAAGTCCGACACATTAGTAAGAGAACGATTTGCATTGTTGTAAGAAAAAAACATTACTGCTGATAACTTAGGTAGCTGTTTCCGCCGTTGTTGGTGTTATCACCAACAATCTTTCGTATTATAACATAATTACAAAACTACTTTTAATTTTCCGCCATAGTTGGTGTTATCACCAACTACCTTTTTACTTTAAACAATCTGTCAGAGCGTATAAATACTTTTAATCACATTAAAACTTTAGCAGTTCTTCGTAAAGTTCTTTCAGCGGCAAACCCATAACATTAAAGTAGGAGCCTTCAATTTTTTCAACAGCAATATATCCAATCCATTCCTGCGCACCATAAGCGCCTGCTTTATCATAAGGATGAAAATTGGAGATGTAATAGTTAATCTCTTCGTCGGTTAAATTTTTGAAATGCACTTTTGTTACTGCATAAAAGGAGGATATTTTATTTTTTGATTTCAAACAAACTCCCGTATATACTTCGTGCATTTTGCCTGATAATAATTTTAACATCCTTACGGCATCATCAAAATTTTCAGGTTTGTTCAATACCTTATTATCAACCCAGACAATAGTATCTGCTGTAATTACAACGGAATTGTCTTTTAAATCGTCGTCAAAAGCATGTGCTTTTTTCTCGCATAAATAAAGAGGAATCTGTTCAGCTTTTAAGTCCGGCGAAAAACTTTCATCTACCTCCTTAGTTCTAACTTCAAATTCAAGCCCTAAATCTTTTAGTAGAAATTGTCTTCGCGGCGATTTAGAGGCAAGTATAAAATGGTATTTCTTTAAATCTTCGAAGTGCATATTAAGGATGAAGAACGAAGTAAGCAAACACGATTAAATAACAAATACCGGATAACATAATTAGCTTGGCAGTATTGCCGGCAGTATGTAATGCTTTCTTCGTTTTGGCTTTAACCGTCATAAAAATAAGGATTGCAAGAGGCAACTGAAGAGCGAAAGTGAAGTAATAAAACCCTATAAAATCTTTAATATTTGTCTGCAAATATTGAATATAAGCCAAACTGGCCATGGTGACAAGTGTAATGACAACCGCTATTACCTTTGTAGCTGGAATACCAATAACAATAGGTAGTGTGTTGCAGCCATATTCCATATCCCCTTCCCTGTCTTCCATGTCTTTTAATAATTCGCGAAGCAATGTAGTAATAAAGGCAAAGAAGGCTACACCGAAAATCCATTTCCAAACTATGGCCAAATCAATTGTTGAGTCGATAGGATAATAAACTTTATAACATAAGATAAGTTCGTAAACTCCTACTATCAATGGAACCAAGGCGGTAAATACTGCAATTATTACATTGCCGATTAAAAACTCGCGCTTAAATGTGGTGGAATAAAACCATAAACCCATTACACATATAAAGTGTATAAAAACTAGTTTCCAATATCCAATTGAAAAGGCAACAAACAAAGCAACAATAACTGCAAGTATGGAAATAATAGTGTGAGCACCCATAGCTACACGCCTTTTTATCCCCTTCCCTACTACAATATGTTCGGGCTTATTAACCTTATCTATTTTTACATCAAAATAATCATTGATAATATACCCTCCTGCGGCCACCATAACAGTAGAAAGAACTAGAAAGAAGAATTGCAAATTTGTCAAAACCAATGTATAATAATGACTTTGAGATTGTAGAATCGGATAAATTAAACACCAACGCACCACATATTGTGTGAATGCTATTATCAATAAGTTTTGTATGCGAATTAATTTGAGGAATGGTATCATATAATAATTATAAACGCAGCAAAATTAGTATTAATTGTTCTTCTTTGATTTAATAATACTTTTACTTAACAATTTATAAACCTGTAGATAATCTTTATCATTTAAAAGTAATTGTTCGTGTGCTTTTAATGTTTTACTATCACCTCTAACCGAAGGACCTGTTTGCATTTTGGCAGGAGAGTTGTTTCTTATTTTATTATTTGTTTCCTCTATTAATGGTTTTAGAATATCGAACGGCAAATCATTTTTGATTAAAATGTCTTCTGCTATAGTATATAAATGATTGGTAAAGTTATTTGCAAATACAGCCGCTAGGTGTATCGTTTTACGTTGTTTTGAATCTATTTCGATTACATTATTACTTATACTTTTTGCCAGCGTTTTAAGTACTTTAGATGTTTTATTGTTACTCGCTTCAATACAAACAGGGATTTTTGAGAAATCTATTTTTTTCTGCTTTGAAAAAGTTTGCAAAGGATAAAACACTCCAATATTGGGTGAAGCCTTTTGTAACACATTCATATCAATGCTTCCAGAGGTATGAACAATAATTTTATTATTGATTTTTATTTTATTGGCAACTTTCGTGATGGTATCGTCATTGGTAGCTACAATATAAATATCCGCGGATGTATCAATATCCTCAACGGAAGTACTTATTTTACTTTTTAAAAGTTTGGCTAACTCTTTAGAAGAAGAATTACGGAGGGAACATACCTGAACGATGGTATGTTTTGATTTCAATAACGCTAAGCCTAAGTGAGTAGCGACATTTCCTGCACCAATAAAAACAATTTTGTATTTTTTATCAGCCATAGGAATTAGCTATTTTTTTATTCTTTCAACAATGGAAAGCAAAGTTCCAATTGCCATAATTATTGCACCAAGCCAAAGAATATTGATACAAGGGAAAATTAAAGCCTGCATTACAATATAATCATGAGTATTTGATTTTTTTTCCTGTAATGAAATATCAATCATTCCATTTTGTGGATTTAATTTGGTAAAAACAATTTGTAACCCTAATGGTTCAATCTTAGAACCCAAAGGCTGTACCGTATTATTATGAATAATATAAAGCGGAGCGGTTGTATAGGAGGTCTTTAAATCATTAACACTAAAATAAGCCTGTACGGCAATATCTTTCTCATCAATTTGATATCTCTTTTTATCCACTCGAGTGGAAAGAGAATCAAAAATCATTGATGCATTAGATGAAAAAATGGTATCTCCTTTCTTAATTGTAAAAGTCTTGGCTGCGGCATATTCATCCTGTGTACCTTTATTATTTTCTTTCGCAGCAGCCAAATCAGCATAGGTAACATGGGTATAGACATCAAAAGAAGGGAAGTGCCTGGTATCAGGTTCTGCCACATTACCCATCAATGGATTTGTCTGCACTAATGGAGAAAGACTGAATTCTAATTTCAGCTTCCCTGAGGCATCTTTTGAAAAATAATCCACATCAAACTTTACGTTTATTCCTTCAATGCGCTTGCCTTTATAGGTTACCATATATTTACCCATCGGCAACGTATCTCCCTGAGTTAAAATTATATTATCATCATCAGAAAACTTTTCTCCTAAACTGGAAACACTTTTTGTTGATGTGTTACGCGAGATTACATCTTTTTTGGATGTAGAGATTAATATGCCAAGCATCACGAGTGCAAAACCGATATGAGCAATAGATGATCCGGCTTTTCTAATCCTGCCTTTTAATACAAGAACTATGTAATTAGCATTTGCAACTGCAGCAAAGATGGAAGAGAATAACAGAATGGAATAATAAGGTTTGTCGAAATTTAAAATAAAAATTACCGTAACAGTTAATGCAAATGAAATAATAAAAGAAAGGACAATTTTCTTTAAAAACTCTTTAATGTCAGTATTTTTATATTTGAAGTATTGTCCAACAGCAATTAATAAAGTAGTAATAAAGGCGAAAGGCAGTTGCCAGTTATTATAAAAAGCAATTACATCTTTTGCTGGTGCTTTATTTAAACTGAATAACTTATTCCACACAGGCATTGATGTATAAAACATAATCTGAAACGAAGAAACAAGCAGGACAATTGCGCCAACAAACATCCAAAATTCACGCGACCAAATCCCATCCTCTTCAACATGTTTTGGAAAGTATTTCCAATTTATGATGAGGAGAAAAAGGCCTAGAAAAAGAAAAAAGAATAAATAAATCAATAACTGGCCAGACATTCCTAAGTCGGTAAATGCATGGACTGAGGATTCACCTAAGATACCGCTTCGGGTAAGGAAGGTAGAATAAAGTACCAATACAAATGTAAGTATTGCCAAAAAGAAAACAGCGAGTAAAGAATGACCGTTGTTCTTATTTACAATTAAAAGATGCGCTGTGCCAACTAATGTAAGCCAAGGAACAAGAGAGGCGTTTTCAACAGGATCCCAAGCCCAAAAACCGCCAAAACTCAATGCTTCATAAGCCCATGCCCCACCCATTAAAATACCTACACCTAAAACCGCCACACCAAGGAATGTCCAAGGCAATGCAGGTTTAATCCATTCATTAAATCGCTTTTTCCAAAGGCCTGCAATTGCATATGCAAAAGGAACAACTGTAAGGGCAAATCCTAAGAATAATGTTGGAGGGTGGATGGTCATCCAATAATTCTGAAGCAATGGGTTCAAGCCTCTTCCATCTAGTTTGTCCAGATAATGTGGATTTTGAAACAATGGAATGTTTGCAAAGTCGGGATGATTACGAAGTAAAACAGTAAATGGATTGCTGCCGATACGATGCTCAAAAATAAATATCCCAAGGAGCATGGAACCTAAAAATGCCTGTACCAATGAAATGATAGACATTACAGGCGCCTCGAATGTTTTAGCGGTGCGCTGCAATATTAAACCGATTACCACATGCCAAAAAGTCCAGAGTAAAAAGCTGCCTTCCTGCCCTTCCCAAAAGCAAGAAAGTATATAACGCATAGGCATGCTTTTGCTGCTGTGGTGCCATACATATTCGTATTCAAAATAATGATTGTAAAGCATCACAAATAATGTACATACGATGCCGATTACTGATAAACCATGAATGCGGAATGCTAAACGGGCAATACGTTTCCATGATAATGAGTCTTCATTATCACGCGAAGCGAAATAATAACTGATGCTTGCTAAAAGTGCAAAAACAAAGGATAAAATGACAAATACGTTTCCGATTTGTCCAATTCCAATATGCTCATTGATATACTCCATTTTACGAATTACAAATTATTATGATTTTATCAATGACAATTGAACTGATGTACAAATAAACCAAAAACTAGTTATTTGCTGTAGGTTTTCCATCATTATATTTAGATGGACATTTCATTAAGATATCGGAAGCTTGAAAATCCTGACCTTGCATTTTGCCAATGATTACAATCTGTTCGGAGCGTTCGAAGTCCTGAGGTTTGTTTTTATGCAATACCACTTTACATTCGGAACCTTTGTTGTCTACCATATAAAATGTGAAAATATTAGCGTCAACTTTAGGATCATAAACTGTTTCTTTCCCTTTGTTTAATTTGCCCACTACATGAAACTCACTACCTGGTTCTTTTGCCGCTTCGGTAAAACTGGCATACGTACTTGTATTATTCAATGTAGTAAAAATTGCACCTATTGCTATTGCAATAATTACGATTCCTATAATATGTATCTTTTTCATTTATTTTTTAGTTCTTTTTCCAATTTGCCTATCCTTCTGTCAATCATTATAAGGTAACCAATAATACCTGCAAAAATAACAGATAATACGGTAACTACCACATATATTTTTCCTGACTGATATAATCCATCAGCCATTTCTACTGGCTGATTTTGCTGAGCAAAGCCACTTGCCGAAAGTATCAGCATCGCAACTAGTGAAACTGTTTTTTTTAGGGGTTTAATCATTGAATACTATTTTTCGTTTTATTTTTTCTAATCTTACTCTTAATGTAAAAATCCATACTGCCAGTAATATCCATCCAATTACCGCAGGATAAAATACCATTCGCATGGTGCTGTCCAAATCGTATTTATTGAAGCCTGGATTGCCACCATTACCAGGATGAAGCGAGTCATTCATTCGTGGCAATATCATTAGGAAGACAATGAGCATAACATATGCAAAAATGTTATACACTGCTGCAATACGCGCACGTTTCTGTTCTTCATCTATCGAACCTCTTAATACAAAATAAGCAAGATAGATAAGAATAGTAATTGCTGCACCATTCAGTTTAGTATCGGCTACCCACCAAGCTCCCCATGTATATCGTGCCCATATTGAACCTGTAATCAAACCTAAAAAACCGACAAGCATTCCGGTATTGGCAGCCTGTGAAGCAAGTATATCCGATTGAATATTGGATTTGCTTAAATAAGCAATACTGTTCCAGAGAGAAACAAATAATATAGTCATCATCGCAAACCACATCGGTACGTGAAAATAAAGATTACGAATAGTTTCGTGGAGTATTGGCTGTGCCGGAACGTGAAAAAGAAAACCTGCAATAATTGTATAGAATACAAAAACAATTGCAATTAGTTTCCACCAGTTTTTTTTCATTTGAATTTGTGCTTTGCTTATTCTTTGCGATCTCTGCGGTAAATTTCCCCTGCTTAATCGCGCCAAAGGTAACGAAATAATAGATAAGATAATGCAATAATTATTGTGTTGATAAACACCAGAACAAGCAAATAGTTTACATCCCAACGTTCCAGTCCATCTATTGCATTTTTCGAAAGTTTGATGAGTACCATTAATAATGGAATCATAATGGGAAAACTTAATATTGCCATCAATGTAAAGTTGTTGCTGGTTTTTGAAGCTATTGCTGAAACCATGGTAAGCAATGAAGAAAATCCAAAGCTTCCAAGTAAAAGTGTGATGAGAAACAAAGGGTAATCCTGAATTAAATTGCCAACAAACAAACTATATACTAGCAAACAAAGTGCTGACAAAACAGTTAGCAAAAGAGAATTGTAAATTATCTTTGAAAGTATTACTGCCTGCGGACTAACCAGTGTATATAAATAAAGCAGTTTCCCTCTTGTTTCACTAATGAAACTTTTTGCAATTGCATTAATGGAAGCAAACAATAATATTATCCAGAAGAGCGCATTCCAGGTTGAAGGAGTAACTATTTTTTTGAAGGACAGATAACTTACAAAGACGGTAGAAACAACGTATAATAGTATTCCTCCCAAGGAATACTTATTGCGCATCTCCAGTTTTATTTCTTTGGCAATCAGGTATTTTATTTCGTTGAAAAGCATTACTTGTTTCATAAAATAATTTTGCAAAGATAGGTTTCGGATTCGTATCTTTAATATTAAAATTTCATCGAATCCTACTCAAACGAAAATTGAATGATTTATTGAATAACGAGTCCATTTTATTTGTTATTAATTAAAATTAGTAGGTTGTCCATTTAAAAACGAACTGAAAACTCCAAATTTGTTTTAATGTTTGCGATGAGTTATAAAAATCAAAATCTTTAAACTATTCAAAAAATATTACCTTTGAAATCTAATTGTAAATTAAATTTCACTTCAATGAAAGTAAAATCTTTATTATTATTCTCTGTTTCATTGTCTTTGCTTATGATTTCATACATCTCTGCTCAAAGATATAATTCAAACAAATCACCCATACATAAACCTTCCAGTGAGGGAATGGAAGACGACGAAGCTAGTCGGATGAAGTGGGAAGTAAAACGTTTAGCTGACCCTGCAACAGGAAAAATACCAGATAATATTCGTAATTTAGAGTTAGCCTTTGCTGCTACATTACCAAATGATGGACAAAATAATGGAGACCGTGCCTTATTATCATTTACTAATCGTGGGCCTTATAATGTTGGAGGAAAAACAGGAGCTTTGGGTATTGATATTAGTAATGAAAACAGGATACTTGCAGGTACTCATTCTGGAGGAATTTGGTTAAGTACCGATGGAGGCTCATCCTGGGCAATCACAAATACCGCTTCTCAACTTAAAGGTGCAAACTGCCTTGTACAGGATAAACGTACCAATCATACAAATGTTTGGTATTATGGAGGTGGTAATCCATGGAATTCGGCTTCGGGCGGAGGGTCTTCGGCATTCTTTGTCGGTGATGGGGTTTTTAAATCAACAGATGGCGGTTTGTCATGGGCTCCATTAGCTGCAACGGCAGGCGGAAACCCTAACTCATTTACCACAGGCTGGCAAATTGTATATAGCATCGCGAACGACGTTTCTGCTCCTGATACTACTTCAGAAATCTATGCTGCCATTTATGGAGGCATTTACAGAAGTGTTAATGGCGGAACTACATGGACAACTGCACGATGGGGAGGTTCTTATTTTACTGAAGTCGCAGTAACAACCACAGGAGTTGTTTATGCTACTTTGAGCAGCGACGGTACTCAAAAAGGATTATGGCGTTCTGCTGACGGAATAACTTATACTAATATTACACCTCCTACTTTTCCTACAACCTACAACAGAACAGTAATGGGAATTAATCCTAACAATGAAAATGAAGTTTATTTCCTTTCCAATACTCCTGGTTTTGGTAAAGTGACGTATGACTTTTTAGGAACCGCCCATTGGAATAGTTTATGGAAATACACCTATCTTTCAGGAAATGGAGATGCTGCAGGAGGAACTTGGCAGGACTTATCCATTAACCTACCTGCCACAGGTGGCCAATTTGATAAATTTCAAACTCAGGAATCTTATGACATGGTAGTGAAAGTAAAACCCGGAAATTCTAATGTTGTGTTTTTGGGAGGAACCAATTTATATCGTTCCGATTCAGCTTTCCACGACTCTACACATACTATTTACATTGGCGGGTATTTAGAGTACTCACAAATGCCAACTATAAAATCATATCCTAATCATCACCCTGACCAGCATTGCCTTGAATTTTTGCCATCCAACCCTGATATCATGATAAGTTCTAATGATGGGGGAGTTTTCAAAACTTTGAACAATAAAGATACTGCTGTAGCATGGCAATCGCTGGATAATGGATATGTTACCACCATGTTTTATACCGTAGCTATTGACCATTCATCAGCAAATAATGACATTATCATTGGTGGAGCACAGGATAACGGCTCTTGGTTTACTAATAGCAGCAACCCAACCACTCCTTGGGTACAGCCTCATGGTGGTGATGGTTCCTATTGTGCAATAGCAGATAATCATACTTCTTATTACTTTTCCATACAAAACGGAATGCGAGTTGTAAAAGCTAATTTAGATGCAAGTGGAAATGTTTTAAACTTTGCCCGAATCGATCCTATTGGAGGGAAAGGGTATCAATGGATGAATCCATTTGTTCTTGACCCTAACAATAATAACATAATGTATATGGCCGGAGGCAAATACCTATGGAGAAACAACGACTTATCAGCAATACCAATGAGTAACACATGGGACTCCATTTCCACAAATTGGATTCGGTTTGCCGATTCTGTTCCTACTGTCAATTCTATGATTACAGCTGTTACAGCTTGTAAAACACCTGCTAATCGTGTATATTATGGCACTGATAATAAAAAAGTATACAGAGTCGACAATGCGAATACAGGAACACCTACTCCTGTTGATATTACTTCTACCACTACAACGGCTCCATTCCCTACCGGAGGATATGTAAGTAATATTTCTGTTGACCCGAGAGACGGGAATAAACTATTTGTAATTTTTTCTAATTATGGTGTATATAGTATTTTCTATTCTTCTGATGGAGGAACAACTTGGAGCAAACAAGGAGGAAATCTCGAGTCCACGAGTGTCGCTAGCCCTTCTATTCGCTGGGCAAGTATTTTACCCGTTGCCGACGGAACAGTGTATTTAATGGCAACAAGCGTTGGTCTATTTGCCACCGATTCTCTTAATGGTTTAAACACAGTTTGGGTTATGCAAGGATTGAACACCATAGGAAACTCTGTTTGCGACATGATAGAAACCAGAACCTCTGATGGATTAGTTGTAATTGCCACACATGCCAACGGGATGTATTCCACACATATCACAAGTGTTAATGATATAACTACAGTTAGAAACATTACAGCATTTAATACTGATATACAATTAACCGCTTATCCTAATCCTGTGGCTCAATTTACCACTATCGAATTTAATCTAACTAAAAGCTCCAAGGTCAACCTCCAGATTTGGGATGCATATGGACGGGTTATCGAAACGCTTATCAATGAACAAATGCCGGAAGGGAAACACAGCATCAACTTCGACAGAAAAAACCTAAGCTCAGGTATCTATTATTATAGTTTACTAGCTGATAACAGGCGTAAAACAAATAAAATAGTACTTGTAAAATAATGCACAGCGTTTTTGGCACTTTCGATTTTTATAGCTGGGTAACACTTCCTATTATTATTTTCTGCTCCCGAATTGGAGATGTTAGTTTAGGCACCCTTCGACATGTATTTATGTCCAAAGGATTTAAAAAGATTGTTCCCATTCTTGGTTTCTTCGAAGTATTAATCTGGATAGTTGTGGTCGCACAGGTAATGAAAAACCTAAATAATGTAGCCTGTTATTTTGCCTGGGCTGGTGGCTTTGCTACTGGTACTTTTGTTGGTCTTCAAATAGAAGAACGGTTGGCATTGGGTTTGCAGGTAATTCGGATAATTACTAATCAAAATTGCGATGAGCTACTTTTAGCTTTGAAACGCGAAAATCATGGCGTTACATTAGTAGACGCAAAGGGAAGTGTTGGTCCTGTACTAATGGTATTTACAATAATAAAACGTAAAAATGTTCAATCAGTAGTTAAACTGATACAGCAATACAATCCTTCAGCTTTTTATTCTATTGAAGATATTAAAAATACTAATCAGGGAGTGTTTACCGAAAGTAACGCGGGTTCAATGGCGTCTATTCGTAAATTATTTCCGTTGCGAAAAGGCAAATAAATAGTGATGATTAATCGATTTAATTATTTTTTAATACTAATTCAGTTAAAAAAATTACTTTTACATTAAACTTTTAGTTTTAATAATCGTCATATGGCAAATTAACTTAAAAATATAAACTTTAAACTTAAAAAAATGAAATCAAAAAAACTTTTTAAATACCTTATGGTAGTAGCTATTGTAGGGTTACTTTTTACAGCTTGTAAAAAAAATAATGATACTACTGACAACGACACTTCTGCTGCCGGCGACAATGCACTTGCCGAAGGAACCTACAACGATGTACATAACATTGCCGACCAAGCATCCTCTGGTAGTTTATCCTCGTATGATGTTACTTACAATTCAAATGAAAAAGGTTTATTAAGTGCCTGTGCTACCGTTACAAGAGATACTGTATCTGTTCCACACACAATTACTATTAATTTTGGAACAACCAATTGTATGTGTTCTGATGGCAGAAACCGTAGAGGTATTATCAATGTGTCCTATTCAGGTCACTACCGAGATTCTGCATCTACACATACCATTACGTTTTCAAACTATTTTGTAAACGACAATCAAGTAATGGGTACCAAAACAGTTACCAACATCGGACGTAATGCTGCTGGCAATTCAGTATTTAATATCTCTGTTAACGGTACTATTATCAAAGCTAGTAACGGAGGCACTATCACTTGGACATCTACTCGTCAGCGCGAATGGATTGCAGGTGAAAACACTCCAATTTGGTCCGACGATGTTTATTTAATCACAGGAACGGCATCAGGTACAAATGCTCATGGCAATACCTTCACTGCTCAAATTACATCTGCTTTGCGTAAAGAAATCAGCTGCCGTCATTTTGTAAGCGGAACATTTACATTAACACCATCAGGCAAAGCCACCCGTACCATTGATTTTGGAAACGGAGCTTGCGATGATATTGCTACCGTTACTATCAACGGAAATGTTTACACAATAACATTGAATTAATAGAAAACGTATCCAATAAAAAATCCCGTTCTGCTATTTGCAGAACGGGATTTTTTATTTTTAAATTCTCAAATTTTCAACTTCCCCTACCCCACTATCATTTCTAAATTCATCTTTCTCACATTCCTTACCTTCACCTCTATCTTTCCAGTTACCGTTTTATAACCAGCCATCATAATTGAATAAGAATATAATCTAGCCTCAATACCAGCCAACGAATATTTACCTTTTACATCACTCTTCGCCACTTTAGCCTCCTTGCCTTCCATTTTCATAGTTACTATAGCATCCAACAATACTGAACTTGTCACCACATCTTTAATAGATCCCTCCATTCCCGCAACACTCGGATTAATCATCCCTTGAATCCGATGCCAAATGTTATTTCAGCAAAAACTCCTGCGCTGCTTATCAAATTGGTAAAGATTATTTAATTGGTTCAGCTATTCGTCAAGAATATTTGGAAACGGCTATCGACTGGATTTCCAAAGGCAACATAAAATCCCACATGAGAAACCATCAGCACGACTAAAATGCAAATGAACTGTGGATGTATTTTCAATCAGTAATCAATTGGGGTTCGCTCACCTTCATTAAAAAAAGAAAAGACATGAAAGGAGTTGACTAGTTTTTTTTATATAATAAATATAAAGACGGGAAATTCGATACAGCAGCTATTGAAACCGAAACAGCAAAGCAGATACAAGATGATGATGTAACAAACAAAAAAAG
>CAIRRW010000021.1 GCA_903881065.1 uncultured Bacteroidota bacterium | reverse complement strand
ATTTTACCAAGATAAATCCACGGATAATTACCAAAAAGTTCAATATTGATGTTTAGTTTTTTCATCCTCTTGATGAAGACATCTAATTTATCTGTATTCATAGTAAATTATTTTCAATTCAACTTCAAAAACAGTGGATGCGCTAATGAAATTGGAGTTGCCAAGTGGTGTTGAAGTAGAGATTAAAGCATCTTAAGAGAAAATAATTAATCAATAAATAAGTAATAATGTCTGGAATAATAGGTAAAAAAGTAGGAATGACCAGTATTTTCGGTGCCAATGGTAAATATATACCATGCACAATAATCGAAGCTGGTCCTTGCGTGGTTACGCAAGTAAAAACCTTGGAGAAAGACGGATACGCTTCAGTACAATTGGCTTTTGATGAGAAGAAAGAAAAACATACTTCTTCTGCAATGAAAGGTCACTTTGCTAAAGCATCTACTACTCCTAAACGTAAAATTGTTGAATTCAAATATTTTGAAACTGAACAAACTCTTGGTGGAGTTATTGATGTGAATTTATTTGTTGAAGGTGATTTTGTGGATGTAGCAGGAACTTCAAAAGGTAAAGGGTTTCAAGGTGTTGTAAAACGTCACGGATTTGGTGGTGTAGGTGGTACTACTCACGGTCAGCATGACAGATTACGTGCACCGGGTTCATTAGGTGCTTCTTCATGGCCTTCACGTGTATTCAAAGGAATGAGAATGGGCGGAAGAATGGGTGGAGATCGCGTAAAGATTCAAAACTTAGAAGTGGTAAAAGTAATGCCTGAGAAAAACCTTTTGATTGTAAAAGGTTCGATAGCAGGTGCAAAAGGTTCATACGTAACGATTGAGAAATAAAATGGAAGTATCAGTAACAAATATAAGCGGTAAAGCTACTTCTAAGAAGGTGAGCTTAAACGATGCAATCTTTGGCATCGAGCCGAATGACCATGCGATTTATCTGGATGTGAAACAACATTTGGCTAACAAACGTCAAGGTACTCATAAATCAAAAGAAAGAAATGAAGTTTCCGGGTCAACTAAAAAACTTGGAAAACAAAAAGGAGGCGGAGGCGCTCGTTCAGGTTCTATTAAATCAGGAACAAAAGTAGGTGGAGGTCGTATTTTTGGACCACGTCCGAAAGATTATTCTTTCAAATTGAATAAGAAATTGAAACGCCTGGCTCGTATTTCTGCTTTGACTTATAAAGCAAAAGCAAGCAATATTACTGTGTTGGAAGATTTCAATTTTGAAGCTCCTAAAACTAAACAGTATCAGGATTTGATGAATAACTTGAAACTTGCTGATAAAAAAACATTGCTGGTACTTGGTGCTGCAAACAAAAATGTGTTTTTATCTTCAAGAAATTTAACGAATGCAAAAGTAGTTTGTGCATCGGATTTAAACACATATGATATTTTAAATGCCAATAAACTGTTGCTTGTTGAGAGCTCGGTGAAGGAAATTGAAACGTTATTAAATAATTAAGAAAATGAGCATAATAGTAAAACCGGTTATAACCGAAAAGATGACTGCACAGGGCGAGAAAATGAATCGCTATGGATTTGTGGTTGAGAAAACTGCTAATAAAGTGCAGATTAAGAATGCTGTTGAGAAATTATATGGTGTTACTGTAGCATCAGTAAATACTCAAAATTATATTGGTAAAATTAAAACCCGTAACACTACTCAAGGTATTGCTATTGGTAGAGTAAATCAACTTAAAAAAGCAATTATCACTTTGAAAGATGGTGATACAATTGATTTTTACGCTGGAATTTAATTTGCAGTATTAAGTATAGTTTGTGTAAAAAGAGGGACGACGAAAGTTGTCCCTCTTTTTTTGTTTTTACAAGGTATGACATATGTCAGTTTATAGTTTAAGTCGAATTAGCTTTTGTTATTTAGCCGAATCAAATTAGTTCAGCAAAAAAATAATGAACCAATTAAATTATATAATCCCCAATTTGTCAGACAACTCGGAAGGTTATAATCGCCTTCTAAGTGATAAAACCTAGGTTCCAATTTTTCTTTTAAATAAATTAAAATCCTCTTTCAGTTTTTTGATACAGAAGAGGATTTTTAATTTTCAGGAATTTCTTTTAAATATTACTGGTTTCGATAACTCAATATGGCCAAAATGTACCTACATTTTCGCCAGCGGCAGCTCAATACGGTCAGAATGTACCTACATTTTGGTCAGCGGCAGCTCAATATGGACAAAATGTAGCTACATTTTCTTGGCAGATAGCTGATAAATGTTGGCTAATAGGTTTAAAAACAGTAATTTGAATAAGAATCAAGTAT
>CAIRRW010000020.1 GCA_903881065.1 uncultured Bacteroidota bacterium | reverse complement strand
TTATATTTTTATTGATTATAAATACGATATTAACAAGAAAAATTTCACTGCAGGAGTGTTAGGAATGATACTTAGTTCCTTGCCGGTACTACTAATCGTTGCATTTAATTTTATTACACATTTTAAAAATCAATAATGCCTGCCTCCACCTCTACTGTAAATAATTATTTATCCTTAATAAAATTCAGTCACACTTTATTTGCACTGCCTTTTGCGGTAATCGGATATTTCCTGGCTATTAATTACACTCATTCTTCATTTGATTTACGACTTTTTGCCTATGTAATATTATGTATGGTTTTTGCCCGAAGCGCAGCTATGGCTTTCAATCGGTTTATCGACAGAAAATATGACGAGCAAAATGAACGTACTGCAGTAAGGGAAATTCCAATCGGAGTTATCAAGCCTGCCAACGCATTGGCATTTGTAATAATAAGCTGTTTGTTATTTATTGCAACCACTTATTTTATCAACCCTATTTGTTTTTATCTTTCACCCGTGGCTTTGGCGGTAATATTAGGTTATAGCCTCACCAAACGATTTACTGCATTATGTCATTTAATTTTAGGTGTAGGATTATCGTTAGCTCCAATAGGTGCTTACTTGGCTGTTACGGGTGAATTTAATATTTTGCCATTGTTCTTCTCTTTTGCGGTTTTATTCTGGGTAAGCGGCTTCGATATTATTTACGCCTTGCAGGATGAAGAGTTTGATAAGTCGAAGAACTTAAAATCAATTCCGGTTTGGCTTGGCAAAAAAGGTGCTTTAATGCTTTCTAATTTGCTGCATATTGTAAGTGCTTCATTTATCATTTATGCAGGTTATTATGCTCATTTTAATGTTTGGTACTGGGTTGGTTCTTCCCTATTTATAGGATTGTTGGTTTATCAGCATACTTTAGTTAAGCCGAACGATTTGAGTAAAGTTACTTTGGCTTTCGCGACAACAAATGGTGTGGCTTCGGTAGTTTTCGCAATTTTTGTTTTAATAAATCTGGCATTTAAATAATCAAATAGTCTCCTTATTTCCTCAAGGATTCTATCATTCCATAGTTAAATTTCAACTCCAATTAAAAAACGTAATCACCTGTAATTCAATAATAAATAATGTTCATATGGAATGTCATTTAGATTTCCTTTCGAGATCAAAGTAATTTCGAGTATTGAGGCGTTGGTAGCTAGAACACTAAGTCGTTTTCTCCAATTATTTGTAAAATAATTCATAAAATATTGAATTTGACAGACAATTTAGGTAGCGTTTTCTTTACAGGAAGCTACCTGCCAAACAATTTAGGTAGAGAAATGTGTACAGGATTGTACCTAAATTGTTTTGGGAGCAAGAAAATCTCTAGGAAAACCAGCCCAAATTGTTTGGCGGACTGAAAAAGTTAAAGGATTATGTCCCCGGGCAGCTCTTTAGGCATAAAAATTTATAGAAAATATCTCCCAAAACTATAGAAGTATTTTTTACTTCCTTAATTGTTGCCTTTTAAATATCGAATTTAATCAAATAAATTACGTTTCAATTTCATTACAGTCATTTCAAACGACTTTTTAGTTCCACATCAAAAATTCAATTAACCACCTTCCTCCTATTCATTAATAATTCAACTATTCTTGCTATTTTTGCGTTCCTCAAAAAATAAACAATGTTTGATAATTTAAGTGAAAAACTCGACCGCGCCTTTAAACTATTAAAAGGACAAGGACGAATTACAGAAATAAACGTTTCCGAGACCGTTAAAGAAATTCGAAAAGCTCTTTTAGATGCCGATGTTAATTATAAAGTAGCCAAGCAATTTACTGATACAGTAAAACAAAAAGCACTCGGACAAAATGTACTTACATCCGTTTCGCCGGGGCAATTACTTACCAAAATAATGCACGACGAACTTGCTGCATTAATGGGTGGCGAAACCAAAGAGATAAAACTTACCGGTAATCCAACCATAATATTAATGAGTGGTTTGCAAGGTTCCGGTAAAACGACGTTTTCTGGTAAGTTAGCCAATCACTTTAAAACAAAACGTGGCAAAAAACCTTTATTGGTTGCTTGCGATATTTACCGCCCTGCCGCTATCGATCAGCTACAGGTACTTGGCGCCCAAATAGGTGTTGATGTTTATGCTGATAAGGAAAACAAAGATGCTGTATCCATTGCGCTTGCAGGTATCAAACAGGCAAAGGGAAACGGAAACTCTATTGTGATAATAGATACTGCCGGTCGCCTTGCGGTGGATGAACTAATGATGAATGAGATTGCTGCTGTGAAACAAGCAATCAACCCAAATGAAATTCTTTTCGTTGTCGATTCAATGACAGGTCAGGATGCAGTAAATACAGCAAAAGCATTTAACGACCGATTGGATTTCACAGGTGTAGTACTTACCAAACTTGATGGTGATACGCGTGGTGGTGCAGCGTTATCTATTCTTTCTGTTGTTAGCAAACCTATAATGTTTGTTGGTACTGGAGAAAAAATGGATGCGTTGGATATTTTCCATCCTGATAGGATGGCGGATCGTATTCTTGGAATGGGTGATGTGGTATCGCTTGTGGAGCGAGCTCAACAGAACTTTGATGCAGATGAACATAAACGTATCTCTAAAAAGATAGCCAAGAATCAATTTGGATTTGATGACTTTTTATCTCAGATTCAACAGATAAAAAAGATGGGAAACATGAAAGACCTTGTCGGCATGATTCCTGGTGCAGGTAAAGCGTTGAAAGGTGCTGAAGTAAATGACGATGCTTTCAAGAGTATTGAAGCAATTATTGGTTCAATGACACCAACTGAACGCTCAAATCCGGAATTGCTTACTGGTAAACGCAGAGAAAGAATTGCAAAAGGAAGTGGAACGAATATTCAGGAAGTAAACAAATTGATAAAACAATTTGATGACATGCGTAAGATGATGAAGATGATGGGCAATAAAGAACAAATGGCAAAAATGATGAAACAAATGGGTGGAATGCCCGGAATGAGATAGTTCAATTGCGAAATCACTTTTTAGTTTATTAATTCAAACTGATAAGTAGATAACGAATAAACAAATAAACTAATTAACAAATAAAATAATGAACCAATGACTATAATTGACGGTAAAAAAATATCGACAGATATTCAAGATGAAATAGCAATAGAAGTTAAAAGTATTATTACTAACAATGGACGTATCCCTCATTTAGCAGCAGTATTAGTAGGTAATGACGGTGCGAGTGAAACCTATGTAGCAGCAAAAGTAAAAGCCTGTGAATGTGTTGGGTTTAAATCAACACTTGTCAGAATGCCTGCTACTACTACAGAACAGGAGCTACTTTCAAAATTAGATGAACTTAACGCGGATGATGATATTGATGGATACATTGTTCAATCGCCACTTCCGAAACATATTGATGAATATAAAGTTATTGAGGCAATTGCACCTGAAAAAGATGTGGATGGCTTTCATCCTCAATCAGTAGGCCGAATGGCATTAAATTTGCCAACTTATCTGCCTGCCACACCTTATGGTATAGTTCAATTATTAGAAAGATATAAGATTGAAACATCAGGAAAACATTGCGTTGTATTAGGGAGAAGTCATATTGTTGGATCTCCGATGAGTATATTGATGGCGAGAAACGAAGTGCCAGGAAATTGTACAGTTACACTTTGTCACAGCAGAACATCAAATTTAAAAGAGTTTACCTTAAAAGCAGATATTATAATTGTAGCATTAGGCAAACCAGAATTCTTAACTGCAGATATGGTTAAAGAAGGAGTGGTTGTAATAGATGTAGGTATAACAAGAGTTCCTTCAGACAAAACAAAAACAGGATTTAAACTTTTGGGAGATGTAAAATATGATGAAGTATCTGCAAAAGCATCATTTATTACGCCTGTTCCCGGCGGCGTCGGACCAATGACTATCGCTTCCTTATTATTAAATACTATGAAAGCTAGCAGAAAAGAAGTTTATAATTAAATTAAATCTTATAAAAAACAAAACGCCCTTGAATACTCAAGGGCATTTTATTTTATAAGATATTTTTTAATTAGTAATACCTTAATCTATTTACTTCTGAAATTTTCTTTGCCAAACGTATTACCTGACGAGTATATCCATACTCATTATCATACCAAACATATAATACAGCACTATTACCATCTTTAGCAACAATAGTGGCAGGGCTGTCAAAAATACATGCGCAAGGATTTCCAATACAATCAGTAGACACTAATTCATTCGAAAATGAATATTGAATTTGTTCAACTAAATTCCCTTTCAAAGCAGCATCTTTCATTATTTCATTGATACCCTCTTTTGTAGTAGGATTTGTCAAAGTCAAATTCAAAATAGCCAAAGACACATCAGGTGTCGGTACTCTGACAGAGTTACCACTGATTTTTCCTGCAAGTTGAGGCAATACTTTCGCAACTGCTTTATCAGCACCTGTCTCAGTAATAACCATATTCAATGCTGCGGAACGACCTCTTCTGTATTTAGGATGATAATTATCCAGCAAGTTCTGGTCATTTGTATAAGAGTGAATAGTTTCAATATGTCCGCGAGTAATTCCTAAAGTACGGTCAACTACTGCAAGAATAGGTACAATTGCATTAGTTGTACATGATGCAGCAGAAAATACTTTTTCGTCTTTGTTATAATCTCTATGGTTAATACCATGCACTATATTAGGAATATCACCTTTACCAGGTGCAGTAAGCAATACTTTATCAATTCCCTTAGATAAAAGATGTTTGCTTAATCCTTCTCTATCTCTTGCGATACCAGTATTATCAATCAATAGTGCATTATTAATTCCATAAGAAACATAATCAATTTCATCTGGCTTATTGGCTGCAATCATTTTCACAGTATGTCCGTTAATGATTAATGCTTTGTTCTCAAAATCTTCAATAATAGTTCCTGGGAAAGGACCATGAACAGAATCAGTACGTAATAAATCAGCACGTTTTTGAATATCTTCGTCTGAATTAGTGCGGGTAACGATGGCGCGTAATCTTAGTT
>CAIRRW010000019.1 GCA_903881065.1 uncultured Bacteroidota bacterium | reverse complement strand
TTTTTACCAAGTGTAAGTGCTCCAAAACCAACATTAAAATCGGAACCGACATCCAACAATCCTATCCTACCTGCAGCATGATTATTTACTTTAAAAATCAGAGGAAGGCTATCGGTGGTGCCTAAAAAATTAATGGAGGCAGAAGTACCTGCATTCCCTGTTATTGACCAATTGTTGCCGCTTGCACCACCGCTTAACGAAACCCATTCGGTGCCACTCCAGTAATAATAACCAGGCACCACCGTATAAGGAGTTGTACCTGCGGTGGCAGTATTGTAAACCATAAGTGAAATGGTGGGTGATGTAATGGGGCTGGCAACATTGGATGCAGTAAGCGCAACACGCGGAATCAACAAACCTAAATTACTGGAAACAATATCGAGCATAGCCGAATTATCCGGCGCTGTACCAGTAGAATTTATTCCTACGTTTTGAGCTTTTGACGGAACAATAAATAAATAAATGAAAACAAGAAATACTACCTGTCTTTTCATTCATCGAAGATACGATTATTTCATCGTACGAAACATGACATTAATCAGAATATTATTATTGTTCGCAAATTGTTGTATACGGAAGTGCATAAATACTAAATCGTTTATAATGTGGAATGATTAATTAGAATAACTTGTTTTATAATTGGGAGATGGCAATTGGTATCAAGAATAAATTGGATTGTAAAAGAGGTTGTTGTTATTCAACCAATTTAATAAGTAACTGTTTTATTTAGCTACTTCTGACGAAGTATTCAAATCCTTGTGGTTATTATTTAGCAATGCCTGTATAGCTTTTACTTCTGCTTTTAATTCTTCTATGCTTTTATTTTGGTCGGTGTTTAACTTCTTTTGTTCTTTATTAGTGGTTTTTAAGTCTTCAATTATTTTTTGTTGTTCTTTTATTGCTTCTACAAGCATTGGTGTAAGCCTCGAATAATCAACAGATAAATATCCATCATTATCTTCTATAACTACTTCAGGCAATATCTTTTGTAAGTCCTGTGCTTTAAACCCAATTTGTTTTTTATCGTTAAAAGCTCTGTCAGGAAACTCCTCTTTTCTCCAATAATAATTTAGTCCTTCCATTTTTAATATTCTTTCCAATGGATTTTCAAGTGCAGTAAAATCCTTTTTGAAACGAACATCAGAACAAGCTGCTATGCCAACTGTATAGCAAATACTGCCATTAACTGAAAGTTTTTGTGCTGGAGTTGTGGTTCCAATACCCACATTGCCGTTGGCATTTAACCATAAAGATGCTCCCGCTGCATCAGTTGCATCCACATCCATTTCGAGACCTATTGCACTTGTAGTCCAATCAGTTCCGTTTGCATTTCTGTATGCTTTAATACCAAGGGATGATTGATTGGCAGATGCGAAACCAATACTAGCTAATTTAAGGGAATTGGTTGCAGAAGTACCCAAACTACCTGAATAAGTAGTAAAAGTGGTGCTGGCAGATGTACCGGTTAACTGGCTCCCACTGGTTTTCGATACACTTAATACAGCATTCGGTCCAGTCGTTCCTATTCCCACATTGCCACCATTTGTTATACTCATTTTATTACTATAGCTAGTATAAAAATCAATTCCATATTGATTACCACCTGCTGTTCTTTTTGAAGCGATTCCTTCACCGCTGCTTAAACCAAATAGAAGAGCGTTAGCGATTGTACCATTATTTGCATTGTTGTTATCAACTATTACATTAGTATAAAACTTTCCATCTCCATTTACTTCAAGTTTTGAGGTAGGTGTAGATGTACCAATTCCAACATTTATTGTTCCATCGCCTAATACCATAGCATTGCTTTCGCCAACTACTGCATTTGCGCCAATTGCAGCAGAATTTGAAAAGTCCCCTGAAGCAGCTGTATTTGAACCAAGAAATGTGTTGCTTCCTCCTGTTACAATATTTGACCAACCTGCAGATTCGCCAATAAAAGTATTCAATGAGCCAGAAACACAACTATATCCGGAAGCATGGCCCAAATACACATTCCAAGTACCGGTGGTGTTTAGAAATCCGGAATTTCCCCCCATAAAAGTATTATAAAAACCCGTTGTTGTTTCTTGACCGGAATTAGGCCCAATAAAAACATTACTAGACTGCCCTCTAATACTACCAACACTACTATAACCTGCTCTATATCCTATAAAAATATTGCTAAAAGTTTTCACATTAGAATATCCTGCAGAAACACCGATACAAATGTTAAGGGATGCTTTTCCAGAATTATACCCACAACTGTCCCCCAAATAAACGTTGTTATACCCTGAAACATTATTATACCCACTCACATTCCCCATAAAAAGATTTTGATAACCAGTTGTATTAGTAAATCCACTATTATTACCAAAAAAGAGATTATTAGAAGCAAATCCATTTAATGCGGTGGCTGTCTGACCGATATCATTATTATAACCGGATTGATAACCCAAAAATATATTATTTGAACCTGCATAATTATTATATCCACTGGTATTACCAACAAAAAGATTAAAACTTCCAGTAGAATTATAGTACCCGCTTTTAAATCCTGCAAAAAAGTTGTCTGTCCCTCCTTGATTATTATATCCAGCATAACTTCCAAAACCTACATTTCGCTGTTGAGTAGTAGTTGAAGCTGCATTTCCATTTAATGAGTAATATCCTACCGCCACATTATCGTTACCTGAATCATTCGACTGAAGAGCACCTTCTCCAAGTCCAGTATTACGAGTACCTGATGTGTTCTGAGTTAATGTTTGGTATCCCATGGCTGTATTATCATTACTTACATTTCTAAAAAGAGATCTTACCCCTACTGTAGTATTTCTTAGTCCTGTTTTGTTTGAATCTAATGCCTGATAGCCGACTGCAGAATTGTTTGCTCCAGTAGTATTTAGATTTAAACTAAGTGTACCAAATGCTGTATTATTAGCTCCTGTATTTTTATTTAAAGCAAAATTGCCGAAACTAGTGTTATTATCTATAGCATTATTCAACAAACCAATTCTACCTGCAATATGATTATTCACTTTAAATACAATAGCTG
>CAIRRW010000018.1 GCA_903881065.1 uncultured Bacteroidota bacterium | reverse complement strand
TATAAGAAAAAAGTTTATAAATTAACATTTTCAACACCATAATTTTTTTAGGAGTGCGTAACGGAAACTTGCTATATAACTCAGGTTTAAGTTCAATCAATTTCTTATGCATTTCCTTATATTCTCTCTGTCTTTTGATATATGAACGGCATGTAATAGGATCGACATGCCAAGCAAGAACTTCATGATTATAAAATAAAGGGATGTTATTTTGAAATGCCCTTACTGCCAAATCATAATCCTCGGCATCATTCAGGTTTGGATCAAAACCGTTTAATTCAAAAAATAAATTCCTTGCAATGGAGAAGTTCGCTGCTGTAATAAATATATTTTCCTTACCCAGCGGTTTACCTTTATATAACTTTAAAGGAGCGCTCCACAGTTCACTTAAATATGCTTTGTAAGCCTGAATGTCACTTGACACTTTTGACTTGTCGTCCAATGAACATCCTGTTAATATACTGTTATACAATAGTTGATGATGATCTAAATGTTTCTCGATACAATTCTCGACAGGCAACATATCATCATCAAAAAATATAAGCAAGTCACCCGAAGCTTCTTCTGCTCCTCTGTTTCTTACTGTTGCTCTCCCTTTATTTGTTTGGATAATTAGCTTAATCGAATTCAATTTAAATTTGGTTGACTTCAGTATCTCATATGTTTTGTCTGTAGAACCATCAATAACAACAATAGTTTCAAAATCCTTATAAGTTTGATTCTCGAGTGCTCTTAACAGATTAATAATCTTATGAGCCCCATTATAAGTAGGAATAACAACACTTACATTCATTGAGTTTTCAGTAAGAGATTTAGAGAATTGATGAACATGCGATGAAGTGGGCTATAATTGCGTTTCAAAAACAATCTATTGTTTTGCTTCATCATTTCATGTCTATTGCCCGAACTTCCACCAGAATAATGTATCACTTCAGATTCAGAACAATAATGAATTTCGTAGCCAAGCTTTCTAAAATCACAGCACCATTGCATATCTTCACAATACATAAAAAAATCATCATTCAACTTTTTATTAGGTAGCAATTCCAATATCTCTTTTCTGAACAAAAAGTACGTTCCCCAAACCCAATCTGATTTTATATTCTCATCATAATTAAAAAAGGATCCCAGTAATATTCTTCCTGCTGCCTTCTTTGAAACAAATTTATGTAAACGAAGAAATTCGAACAATTGATAACGAATGGATGGAAAACGCTGACAAACGGATTGGTGAGTACCATCAGGAAAAACCAAACCAACCGACATCACACCTGCTTTAGGATGACTCTCTAAGTAATCAAATGAAATTTTTATTGCATTATTCTTTAATAAAGTATCGCTATTTAGCAGCAAAATATATTTTCCTGTTGTTTTTTGGATTCCTAGATTATTTCCTTTCGCAAAACCAACATTACTATCACTTTTAATAAGAATTAGTTCGGGGAAAGATTTTAAGAAAAGGTCTGCATCACATTCCTTGGAATCATTATCTACAAGTATTATTTCAAATGAAACGGCAGTCGTATTCTTGTAAATACTATTAATACAATCGCATGTCATTTTGAATGTATTATAATTAATAATAACAATTGAGACATCAATTACCCCTTTTGTTCTCATCCTTAGCTTAGCTTATTAAATAATGCTTTTATTCGTTGCCAGTTTCTTGAATTCTTCCAATATAAGTAGTTAGCCGAAATGGATAAAGACTTCTCCTTAATAATTGTTTTAATAATATTTTCTATCTCGAGTCCTTTTACATAAGCCAATTTCTGCCACACTTCCGGTTTCAGAGGATGTATATTTCTTATATAAATATAGTTGTACTCATCCAATACTTTCCATAAATTAAAGTAACTTTCCTTATTGATAAAATCTTTATCATGTCCCCAACTATTAAGTTTCTGCCATAATTGTTCTTCAT
>CAIRRW010000017.1 GCA_903881065.1 uncultured Bacteroidota bacterium | reverse complement strand
CGAGAAAAAAATAGGAGAAATATATTATTACATTGAAGAAATAAGAAAAGGAAAGGTTGCATTAAATAGTATGAGAAAAAAGAAAGCTCCGTAAAACAGAGCCTCCTTTGTTTATTAGGGCGTGATTGCTTATTTCACCATTCGCTAACGTCCGAAACGTACTAATATCAAAAGCAAAATTACAAATATTATACCAAACAGAAATGAAAAAAAATAAAAATAAAAATTTAAGACTGGCAAAAGAGTTAAACATGATAGGTTCGCCGTACCTTCCTGCATCTATTAGTTGCGATGAAGGCGGAACATTAAAAGTAGATGTGCCTGATAGTATGGCAACAGAAACAATGGAAGCACTGGAAACAGTTAAACGTTCCGTTGGCGGTAGTATTAATAATTTCCTAATCGACCGCTTGGGTTATCGCTCTAATGCTGAACTATGCAAAGCACTTGCAGCTGAACAGATGGATGGTGTAGCACTGGCTATATATAATATCGAGGCAAAAGGTCAGGCATTAATCATTGGCGACCAGACCGGAATAGGAAAAGGCAGACAAGCGGCAGCTGTAATACGTTACGGTGTGCATAGAGGATTAAAACCAATCTTCATTACTGAAAAGACTAATCTGTTTTCTGACCTTTATAGGGATTTAATCGCAATAGGTTCAGGACATTTAAAACCATTTATGTTGAACAATAAAGACGAAAATGGCTATACTTTAAATATTAAGGATATTGATGGGAATATCTTGTATTCTGCTTATAATGATGGATTGCAAAAATCAATTGTGAGTAGTGGAAATATACCAGCTGACTGCAAGTTCTTAATGCTAACCTATTCTCAAATCGCAACAAATGAGATGGACAAGAAAACTAAACAGTTGCTTGCTCTTTCAGCAAAATCACAATTTGTAAGTAATGTAGCCGATGGCAGTATAATGATAATTGATGAATCACATAACGCATCAGGCGCATCAAGTACAGGACAAGTGTTGCAAGGCATAGTTTCAAAAACAATCGGAGTTACATTCCTTTCCGCAACATTTGCAAAACGTCCTGACAATATGCCTATCTATGCAATGAAAACAGCAATGAGTGAGGCGAATATGACATCGGCAGAACTGGTTGAAGCCATCACATCAGGAGGCGTAGCATTGCAGGAAATATTATCATCATTACTGGTGAAGGAAGGGCAGATGTTGAGAAGAGAACGGACACTTGAAGGGATTGTTGTAAAGTATATCACACTTGACCAATTGGAAAAACAGCATAGTGATATAGCTGATAAAGTAACGGAAATTATAAGGGATATAATAGAGTTTCAGGCAGAGGAACTGGAGCCAATATTTGACAACCTTGATGATATTGCAGTAGCAGAATACAAAACGACAGAAGCAAGGAAAGGCACAAGTAAAGCAGGCGTTGATAATACACCTTATTTCAGTAAGGTATTTAATGTTATCAACCAAATGTTGATGAGTATAAAAGCGGATGCTGTGGCGGAAGAAGCAATACTTGACTTAAAAGCAGGTCGAAAGCCGGTAATTGCATTTGCAAATACAATGGGAAGTTTTATTCAGGATTTGGGTGTAGAAGAAGGAGAAACAATCAATGCTGACTTTGCGGTGGTGCTTCAAAAAGGGTTGGATAGTGTTTTGAGATATACTGAAAAAGATGTTACAGGAAAACCTACTTATAAAACAATAGCAGTATCAGACCTTTCGGAAGATGCGAAAATAAAATATCTTTCCATTCAGGAAAAGATTAACAATGTAAGTACAGGTATCAGCATCTCCCCAATTGACTACATGATTCAAAAGATACGAAAGGCAGGGTATTCAGTATCGGAAGTAACAGGAAGGAAATACGAGCTTCAGTTGAATTTAGTTAATGATAGCGAAGCAAAGCCTGTTAAACAAAGGAAAAATACTGGCGTGCAAATTAGCGACCTTTCGCCCAGGCTAAAAAAGTTTATGCCACAGATACAGCAGTTAGCAATTGTTGGCAATGAAGAGTTGCATGATGTAATTGAAAGACTAAATAAGCAGGTTGATGAAATTCCGAAACTTTATTCAACGGATAAAGATTATCAAAAGTATAAAAAGGATTTGCCAAAACATGAGCAACCTATGAAGTTCAATGAGTGGGCGAAAGCGAAAGCACATTTTTTTATTGGCGGGTCCGACTGGTATATTTTGGAATGGGACGGAAGCGATACTTTATTTGGTTATGCTGTTCTTAATGGAGATACGGTAAGTGCTGAATATGGTTACACATCTTTAAGCGAGCTTCAAAGTGTAAGAGTTAGAAAAATGTTTGGTGTAGAGCTTGATTTTTATTTTGTACCGCAATCCATGAGTTCAATTATCAGAAAAAAAGGCGGTAATGATTCGAGCGAGGACTTGGATGGACTTTTGGGGTGCGATTGCCCTAAGAGATATAATAAGTTTCAAAAGTTTTTAGGACTTATTGACACAACGAATGTTCAGGCAAAGAGATTTCAGGGCGTTATCACAAAGCGCAAAAGAGAAAACGTAAATGATGCGTTCCGCAAATTCAATAATAACGAAGTGGATTGTTTGCTTATTAACCAGTCGGGAAGTACAGGAGCATCGGCTCATGCAGTAACAACCAATTCGGTAAGAAGGGAGCAGGTAAAGCAAAGAGTTTTCATCGGATTGCAAATGGAGCTGGATGTTAATACACAGGTTCAGAAAATGGGCAGGGTGAACAGAACCGGACAGTTATTGAAACCTGAATATAAATTCATCAGCTCTGCCATCCCTGCCGAAAAGCGTTTGTTTATGATGATGCAGAAGAAAATAAAATAATTGAACGCAAATACTACTTCCAAACAAAAGCAAAGCGACAGCATAATTAAAT
>CAIRRW010000016.1 GCA_903881065.1 uncultured Bacteroidota bacterium | reverse complement strand
TATACTTGAAGAATCAAGATTGTTTAATGCAAAGAACAATATTACAGGTTGTTTGCTATACCACAAAGGAGAGTTCCTACAAATTCTAGAAGGAGAAAAATCTATTGTTCAGGAAATATACGGTAAAATTAATAAAGACAAACGACATAGTCATGTTTCACTGTTATATCAAAATGACGTTTCTACAAGAGCTTTTCAAGAGTGGAGTATGGCATTTGATGAACTTTCGGATGCTGACATGACAAAACTAAAGGACTATTTGAGTTTACAGGAGTTTGGCAGACTTGTAAGCCTTCTCAATTACCCAGAATCCGCTAAAATGCTTTTTAAATATTTTAGCCTGACATTGATAAAATAATTGACCTTTCTTTTAGGTTATCTAATTATAATTACATCAAAGTCATAAATGTATTTATTTACTCTATTAAACTAATACTATTCAAAAATAATTTTAGTAATCGGGGATTTAATGTTGATTTTTTGCACTTCTAGTTAGACTTTTCAATTGAGAAAACATTGAAGGCAACCTTTGGTTAATAACTAATAGTTCCCTATTTCCTTATTTCCCCTATATTTGTACTCAATTTACAAAACAAAAATTAAAATATTAAAATGAAAGATTTATTTGAGAAGATAAAGGAAAACCGTGGTCCGATTGGAATGCACGCTAAAGAATCGCATGGATATTTTACATTTCCTAAACTTGAAGGTGAGATTGCTCCTCGCATGGGTTTTCGCGGAAAACTAAGATTAAACTGGAGTTTAAACAATTATTTAGGATTGGCAAATCATCCTGAGGTACGTAAGGCTGATGCCGATGCTGCTTCTGAATATGGTTTTGCTGTGCCTATGGGTGCACGAATGATGAGTGGAAACTCTAATTTTCATGAACAACTGGAGGCCGAATTGTCCGACTTCGTAAAAAAGGAAGATACTATTCTTTGTAACTTCGGCTATCAGGCAATGGTTTCTGCTATTGATTGTTTAGTTGACCGCCATGATGTTATTGTTTACGATGCCGAATGCCACGCTTGCATTTTGGATGGTGTTCGTCTGCATATGGGTAAGCGTTACGTTTTCAAACACAATGATATAGATGATTGCGAAAAACAATTACAGCGTGCTACAAAATTAGCAGAAGCTCAAAATGGATCTATCTTGGTCATTACCGAAGGTGTTTTCGGAATGAGCGGCCGTCAGGGTAGATTGAAAGAGATAGTGGAATTAAAGAAAAAATTCAAATTCCGATTGTTTGTTGATGATGCTCATGGAATAGGAACTATGGGTGCTACAGGTGGAGGAACAGGTCAGGAACAAGGCTGTCAGGATGGTATTGATATTTATTTCGGAACATTTGCCAAGTCATTTGCCTTGATTGGTGGTTTTATTTCAAGCGAAGAACAAATAATTGAATATTTACGCTACAATATGCGTTCGCAGATATTTGCAAAAGCATTGCCTTTGCCTTTGGTTATAGGAGCCTTGAAACGTCTTGAACTAATGCGTAATCATCCTGAGTTCAAAGATAAGTTATGGGAAATTACTCATGCGTTGCAAAATGGATTACGCACTGCAGGCTTTGAAATAGGGAAAACCAATTCGCCAGTAACACCAGTATTTATGAATGGCTCAATACCTGAAGCTACCAATCTTATTCTTGATTTACGCGAGAACTTTAACATTTTCTGTTCGATGGTAGTGTATCCGGTAGTGCCTAAAGGAATAATCATATTACGTATTATCCCAACTGCAGTCCATACTATGGATGATGTAAATTATACTATTGATGCATTCTCAAAAATTGTAGGTAAGCTTAAATCCGGACAATATATGTCGGAAAAAATTGCTGCCTTTTAAAATAAGATGAAATGAAAATAAGCAGAGTGATAATCGCCGTTATTGCATTAGCTACTTTAATTTGTTCTTGTGAAACAGGACATAAAGATTGCAGAGGGCACCGACATCATGTAAAAACAGAAATGGGAGGATATCTATAATCCTTATATTGTTTTATCTTAAAAGAATTATTAACCGAATAATGAAACTAATATTTATTTCATTATTCGGTTTTCTTTTTAATTTCACTTGAATTATTCCACTTATTCAATTCCTTTAAAACTTGTCGTGCTCTTGCACTAAAAGCAGCAGTATTTTTTGGTAACTGATCTTCAGTCACCAACATCAATTCACCTATAAGTTCTGGGTGTTCCTTAGCAAGATTGGCAATTATTTGCATTGCATGCACTTTCACTACTACTGTTTCCTCTGCAGATTGCATAAACTCAAAACAAACATTAATTAATTTAGCTTGTAATTCATTAGGAATAACTTTTGTTGCTAATACAACCATTATGTTTCGTTTGATAGCATCTACATTAAATTGTTTAACCGTATCTATAAACAAAGTTATATAACGAGTTAATAATTGCGGTTGGTTAAAATTAACGACTGCCAATACCCAAGCTGCTCGTTGAGGCAAAGGCGCCTGTTCATTATAAATAATATCTATTATCTTTTTAAATTCTTTTGAACTTGAACCAATAGCTTTTGCTATTCTGTCAGTATTAATGCGCGAATGTTCCTTTAATAATTGTTCCTTATAATTCATAAAACAAAAGTAAAATAAAAATATCGTTACTAAATCACGAAAAACAGATTTATTGTTTATTCCAACTGTTAAATCCAAGTTAAAAACAAAGTTTCTCATCTGATTGTTTCATATTCTGAATTTGTCAAATTTTTTTTAGAACTTTGCATTATTAATATGAAAGACCTTTCTAAAAAATCATTATCCGAAGTACATTCATCAGTTGATATTTCAACTAAATCCGGATTTTGGAAAAAGCTATTTGCATTTGTTGGGCCTGCATATTTAGTGAGTGTAGGATACATGGATCCAGGTAATTGGGCAACTGATATAGCTGGTGGAAGCCAATTTGGATATAAATTACTTTGGGTTTTAGTCGTTAGCAATTTAATGGCTTTGCTATTACAAAGTATGGCCGCTCGCTTAGGATTGGTTACCGGCTTGGATTTGGCTCAGGCATCACGTACTACATATCCTCGTTCTGTAAATTTTTTCAACTGGTTATTGGCAGAAATAGCGATTGCTTCCTGCGATTTAGCAGAAGTCATAGGTATGGCAATAGGATTGAAACTTTTATTTCATTTACCAATAATGATAGGTGTATCAATTACAGCATTAGATACATTGCTCATATTGGTCTTACAGAAACATGGAATACGAAAAATGGAAGCATTTATTTTAGCTCTAGTAGCAACTATTGGATTTGCGTTTATAGCTGAATTGTTTTTCACCAAACCTGATGGAGGAGAATTGATAAAAGGATTTATCCCATCAATACCCAATAAAGATGCACTTTATATTGCTATAGGAATAATTGGTGCGACTGTAATGCCTCATAATTTATATCTACATTCATCTTTGGTACAAACACGAAAAATAGAAAGAACCTCTAAAGGAATTCGGGAAGCAATTAAATTTAATCTAATTGATACAAACATTGCATTAAACATTGCATTGTTTGTAAATGCCGCAATACTGGTGCTTGCTGCGTCAGCATTCTTTACAACAGGACATAATGAAGTCTCGGATATTCAGGACGCCCATCGTTTATTAAGTGATATTCTCGGAACCCGTATTGCTCCCATAATATTTGCAGTTGCTCTTATAGCTGCAGGTCAGAGTTCCACATTAACAGGCACTCTATCAGGACAAATTGTGATGGAAGGTTACCTAAACTTAAGAATTCAACCTTGGTTAAGAAGATTGATAACAAGATTAATTGCGATTGTACCAACTTTGATAGTTATATATATTTTCGGTGAAGATTCCACTACACAATTGCTTATTTTAAGTCAGGTAATTTTAAGTCTTCAATTGGGGTTTGCAGTTATTCCATTAATACATCTTACCAGTGATAAAAAACGAATGGGCGAATTTGTAAATAAGAAATGGATAAAGATTGTTGCGTGGTTTACTGCAACCTTAATAGTTTATTTAAATGGGAAATTGGTTTTTGAATCTGTTGCAGGTTGGGTTGCAAACGCTGACAATAAGATGATTTATTGTTTTTTAGTTATTCCACTAATTGTTGCTGCTGGAATGTTATTAGTATATATAACTTTTAGTCCGATTATTAAAAAAGCTATACATAAACAACAACGCGTACCTGATGGATTACCAGATATTTTAAACATTACTACTACAAAAAAATATAATATAATTGCTGTTACCGTTGATTTCAGCAAGAGCGACAGCAAGGCGATTAGTAATGCAATTAATCAAGGAGGAAAGGATGCTGAATATATTTTAATTCATATTGTTGAAACCGCAGGAGCTCGATTGATGAATAATGAAATTGATGACTTGGAAACTATTTCCGACACCACTAATTTGGAAAAATATAAATCCGAGTTATCTTCAAAAGGATATAATATTAAAGTACAACTGGGTTTTGGCAATCCTAAAAAGAGTATCCCTGAAATTGTAAATAATAACAAATGTGATTTACTTGTGATGGGAGCACATGGTCACAGAGCGTTAAAAGATATTCTACTGGGAACTACTTTGGATGCAGTTCGACACAATGTTAAAATCCCTGTCTTAATTGTTAAATAGGCACATCCCCTCCTACTCTATTTACAAACTACAAAAAGGCTCTTATTGATTTTACTATCTTTGCACGCTTATGAAAACGGAAAACACTATTAACATAAAAAATAAGAAAGCATCTTTCGAATTTGCTTTTATAGATAATTATGTTGCCGGGGTTCGATTAACAGGTACTGAAATTAAATCAATAAGAGAAGGGAAATGCAATATCAATGATGCTTTCTGTGTTTTTACCAATAATGAATTGTTTATTAGAAATATGCACGTTGCTCATTATTTTAATGGTACTTATAATAATGTTGAAGAAAAACGGGATAGGAAACTATTATTAAATAAAAAGGAATTAAACAAACTTCAAGGGAAACTTAAAGATCAAGGATTAACAATTATTCCTCTACGTCTTTTTATTAATGACAAAGGTTATTGTAAAATAGAAATTGCGTTGGCAAAAGGGAAAAAACTATTTGACAAACGTGAAGACATTAAAAAACGCGATACTGACCGTGAAATGCAACGTAAAATGAAATAAAGGAAGAAAATCCTAAACTCTACATCCTAATTTCTAATATTTACTTATCAACTCTTCTAATTTTTTTCTGGTATCAATATTTACTTCCACCAATGGTAAACGCATAGTAGATTTACAGATACCAAGAATTTCCAAAGCTGCTTTTATTCCGGCAGGATTACCGTCAGCAAATAATTGTTCTGTAATATCAATTAATTTATAGTGTAATTGCTGTGCCTGCTTAATATTACCTGCTAAAACCTGTCTCGTCATTTCAGAAAAATCTTTTGGAAATGCATTGGCAACAACAGAAATCACACCATCTGCACCACAAGCTATCATTGGCAAAGTAAGAGTATCATCACCGGAAATAACAAGAAAATTTTTTGGTCTGTATTTAATTATCTTCATCGCTTGTTCTATATTCCCTGAAGCTTCTTTAATACCAATTATATTTTTAAAATCTCTGGCAAGCTTTAAAGTTGTTTCGGCAGCAATGTTTGAGCCTGTTCTGCCCGGAACATTATATAAAATAACAGGTAATGTGCTTGCCTTTGCCACTGCTTTATAATGCTCATATATTCCGCGCTGATTTGGTTTATTATAATACGGTGAAACGGAAAGTATAGCATCTAAATATTTGAAATCAGGTACTGTATTAAGGCTTTCTATTAATACCTGAGTATTATTGCCACCCAATCCAAGCACCACGGGTACGCGTTTATTTACAGTTTCCAAAACTATTGAAACTACGGTTCTTTTTTCTTCTTTAGTCAGCGTAACCGATTCGCCGGTGGTGCCGAGGACTACCACATACTCTACTCCACCTTTAATAATATAGTTTATTAATCTTATTAAAGATGTCTTGTCTATTCTTCTGTCTCTGTTAAGAGGAGTTACAATTGCCACTCCTGTTCCTATAAATTTAGTGTTTGTCATCGTTTTTCTTTTGTGCAGCAAAGGTAGAAAAATACTAATAGTATATTTTTAACTATTAAAATCAGTTTTAAGGAAGTCAGTTTTTTCATTTGCTGACCATCACACGTGCGAACATGAGTAAATGAATACTTTTGCTGGCAATCACACGTGCGGAGATGAGTAAATGAATACTTTTACTGGCAATCACACGTGCGGAGGTGAGTAAATGAATACTTTTGCTGGCAATCACACGTGCGGAGGTGAGTAAATGAATACTTTTACTGACCATCACACGTGCGGAGATGAGTAAATGATAACATTTATAGACAACTGCACGTGTGATGGTCAGTAAATGACAAATTTTGTTGGGAGAAACTGTTAGAGAAGTAGTTAATACTTCCGTTTTCTACTTCATATTCACAAACTGCAAAGGCAAATCGTAGCTTCCTGACCTCATCATTGAAATAACAGCTTGCAAATCATCAATCTTTTTGCCTGTTACTCTCACCTGATCGTCCATCATTTGAGCCTGTACTTTAAGTTTTGAATCTTTTATGTCTTTTATAATTTTCCGGGCAACATCCTTACCTATTCCTTCTTTTACCTTTACATCTTTCTTAACCATAAATCCGGAAGCATATTTTTCCTTGCCAAAATCAAGACATAACGGATTAAGATGTTGCTTAATCATTCGTTGACGAATAATATCTATAATTGATTCCATGCGCATGTCGTCTTCCGTAAGAATATGTATTAACATTGCTTTTTTATCCAAAGTAATTTCACTTTTGGAGCCATGAAAGTCAAATCGATTTATTATTTCTTTTCTCGCAACATTTATTGCATTGTCGAGTAACTGACCATCTACTTTATTTACAATATCAAAAGAAGGCATTATTATGTAGTATATTAATTTATGTTTACAAATTGAATATCAAAATTATTATTTTTTTTATTCACGGATTTCAGCAAGCATACACCGCGCACTTCCTCCTCCGTACTTTTCAATTGTATACAATGGAGTATGCAAAATTTTGCCGAACTTTTCCAATCTTTTTATTTGTTCTTTTTTATATGAACTATATGCCTGATCGCTCATAACAAT
>CAIRRW010000015.1 GCA_903881065.1 uncultured Bacteroidota bacterium | reverse complement strand
GGAAATGAATTGGGATTGAAAAACAGAGAAGGTGTGAGAACAGCCGGTTTCAGTGCATTTATAATAGTGCTGGTGTTTATGAGTTTAATGGCAACGTGCTTTATTTTATTTCGAAATTATCTTCCGTTATTATTTAATAATAATGCAGATGTAATTGCTGTTTCTTCCTCCTTAATAGTGATAGCAGCCTTTTTTCAATTGAGTGATGGCACGCAGGTAGTAGGGTTGGGCGCATTGAGGGGAATGAAAGATGTAAAAATTCCAACAATAATTACACTCATTGCTTATTGGGTTATAGGGCTGCCAATGAGTTACGTGTTTGCTTTCAAATTCAATTTAGGAGTACAGGGCATCTGGTATGGCTTGTCATTAGGGCTTGGCGTAGCGGCGGTTCTTTTGTTTCTTAGATTTAATTATGTGAGTAAACGGATATGAATTGCAGATTACAAATTGACAAATTGCAAATTTCGTTAGCAATAATTTGAAATCTGCTAATCTGAAATCTCTTAATCCTCCTAAGAAATTCTGCTCCAATTAGTTTCACTTCTGATACTCCTGTTATATTGCTTAGCAATAGCAGCATTTTCAGGCTTTATCAAATTAATATCTTCGGAAAGAAGTTCACTGGCAATATTTCTTGCAGCATATAATATTTGAGAATCCTTTGCTAAATCAGCGATAGCTAAATCAAGCACTCCGCTTTGCGTGGTACCAGCCATATCGCCCGGGCCACGAAGCTTTAAATCCACTTCAGCAATTTCAAATCCATCGTTTGTACGCACCATAGTATCCATTCTCAATCTTCCTTCTGCAGATAATTTAAAGGATGTCATTAAAATGCAATACGATTGTTCGGCGCCTCTGCCAACGCGTCCACGCAATTGGTGCAACTGAGAAAGACCAAAACGTTCGGCACTTTCAATAACCATTACAGAAGCATTGGGAACATTAACACCTACTTCAATCACAGTAGTAGCAACCATTATATTGGTTTCGCCTTTTACGAAACGCTGCATTTCATACTCCTTCGCATCCGCTTTCATCTTGCCGTGAACAATACTCACATTATATTTTGGCATCGGGAAAGCTCTGACAATGCTTTCATAGCCGTCCATCAAATCTTTATAATCCATCGTTTCCGATTCTTTAATCAATGGATACACTACATAAATCTGTCTGCCCAATGCAATCTGTTCGCGCATAAAACCAAATACTCTGTCGCGATGTGTATCAAACCGGTGCACCGTTTGAATGGCTTTGCGTCCGGGAGGCATCTCATCAATTGTACTTACATCAAGGTCGCCATACAGCGTCATTGCAAGCGTTCGAGGAATTGGAGTAGCACTCATAATCAATACATGAGGCGGCTGAATATTCTTTGCCCACATCTTTGCACGCTGTGCTACCCCGAACCGATGCTGCTCATCAATAACAACTAATCCAAGGTTTTTAAATTGCACTTCATCTTCAAGCAACGCATGTGTACCAATGAGGATGTGCATTTCGCCTGATTGTAATTGCTCATGCAAAACTCTTCTATGTTTTGTTTTTTTAGAACCTGTTAATATTCCGACAACAATATTTTGTCCTGCGAGTAGTTCTGTAATCGTTTGATAATGCTGATTGGCGAGTATCTCCGTTGGTGCCATCAGGCAGGTTTGAAATCCATTGTCCATTGCAATCAACATATTCATCAATGCTACAAGAGTTTTGCCGCTTCCTACATCGCCGTGCAAAAGCCTGTTCAATTGCCTTCCGCGACCCATATCAATTCGAATCTCTTTGATTACACGCTTTTGTGCATTGGTTAATTGAAATGGAAGGTGATCGTTATAGAAATTATTAAAATGGTCGCCAACGGTAGAAAATACATAACCTTTTGTAGAAGTATCGCGTAGCCCTTTCTGCTTTAGCAATTTTAATTGTATGAAAAATAACTCTTCAAACTTTAACCTGAATTCAGCTTTTCTAAGCATCTCTGGATTCTGAGGAAAATGAATTTGCTTCACAGCTTCAGCCTTGCTCAGCATTTGGTATCGAGAAATAATATCCGCAGATAAAGTTTCCTCAACCCTGAAATTAGGAGCAGAAAGAAGTGTCCGGATTAATTTCGCAATTCCTTTTGAATCGAGTCCTGAACGGAGTTTTAAATGTTCGGTACTATTATATACTGCCTGCAAACTGCTTGCAAGTATTGTGTTTTCATCACTTACTATATCTATTTCGGGATGTGCAATATTAAATTTACCATTGAATTCGGTGGGTTTTCCGAACACAACAAATTCATTTGCAAGTTGAGTTCTTAAACTTTCTGAAATCCATTTAGCGCCCTGAAACCATATTAATTCGAGCTTGCCTGTATCATCGGTAAAAGTTGCAATACATCGCTGTTTTCGCTTCTCGCCCTGTAAAATCACATTGCTTATTTTCCCCCTGAGTTGTACATAAGCCTGGTCGCTTATCACTTCCTTTACCTTATAAAATTTTGTTTTATCTACATATCGGAAAGGGTAAAACTGCAACAAATCTTTGAAGGAATAAATATTCAATTCCTTTTTGAGCAAGTCGGCACGCTGTGTTCCAACTCCTTTCAGAAATTCAATATTGGTGTCTAAATATTCCTTTTGCATAATTATTGAATGGCGAAATTAGGCAAAAAAGTATTGGCTAAATATTTAATAGATTTCATTAATTACAAAACCCCGAAGCACTGCCTTGGGGTTTTGTTTTGATAAAAAAAGTGAATTGAAATTAGAATAACTTTCAAATTAAATTGAATATGCTCCCAACATCAACACTGGATTTTCCAGATTATGTTTCAATGTTTGTAAAAAAGCCGCTCCCATTGCTCCATCAACTACTCTATGGTCACAGGAAAGAGTAACTTTCATAACATTACCCGATACTACTTGTCCGTTTTTTACAACTGGAGTTTGTTTTATACCTCCTACTGCCAGAATACACGCATCAGGCGGATTAATAATAGCAGTAAATTCTTCTATACCAAACATCCCTAAGTTTGAAATAGTAAAAGTATTTCCTTCCCAATCGCTTGGCTGTAGTTTTTTTTCTTTCGCTTTCACGGCATAATTCCTCACCTCAGTTGCAATCTGCGTTAATGTTTTTCCATCTGCAAACCTAATTACAGGAACCAATAAACCATCTTCCACAGCCACAGCTATGCCAATATGTATGTGATTATTGTAGCGAATTTTATCTCCTAACCAAGATGAATTTACTTTAGGATGTTTCTGCAAACTTGCAGCAACTGCCTTTATTACAATGTCGTTAAAAGATATTTTTAACCCTGCTATTGTATTTATTGCCTCACGAGCTTTCATCGTTTCATCCATACCAATTTCCATTGTCAAATAGAAATGAGGAGCTGAGAATTTACTTTCAGCAAGCCTGCGCGCAATGGTTTTGCGCATTTGCGAAACGGGTTCTTCAGTATAACTTTCCTCGCCAACAAAGGCAGGCATAGCGCTTCCGTTTACTTTAAAATTATCAATATCACGTTTAATAATTCGTCCGTTATCGCCACTTCCTTTAACATTATTAATGCTGATTCCTTTATCCTCGGCTAGTTTTTTCGCAAGAGGAGAAATTTTCTGACGACCATCATTATTGATTTCGGACTTCGGATTTGAGATTTTGGATTGTGAAATAACAGGAACTTCAGTTTTAGAAGCAGGTTTTTCTTCAACTACTTTTTCTTTCACCTCTGCCTTTACTTCCTTTGATGACGAGCCTTTCTTAGCTTCTTCAGCAAGAAGTCCAGAGATATCCTCACCTTCATTACCTAATATAGCAAGTATAGAATCGACAGGAGCGCCTTTCCCTTTTTCAACACCTATATATAATAACACACCATTCTGAAACGATTCAAACTCCATAGTAGCTTTATCCGTTTCGATATCAGCAAGCAACTCCCCAGACTTTACCTTGTCTCCAACTTTTTTATGCCATGCTGCCACAACCCCTTCGGTCATTGTATCACTCAATTTAGGCATTCTTACTACTTCCGCCATTTCTCTATTTTATCAATGATTATAATTATTCTTTAATATATGGATAATCTTCTTGTACATAAACATCCTGGTAAAGCTCATCAATAGTAGGGAAAGGAGATTCTTCCGCAAACTGAACAGATTCCAAAACTATATCCTCTACCTTTTTTTCAATAGATACAATATCAGAATCGGATGCCCAATTATTCTTTTTGATCGTCGCCAACACCTTTTCAATAGGGTCTTGTGCCTGATATTCTTTTACTTCATCTTTCGTTCTATACGTTTGCGCATCACTCATTGAGTGCCCTTTATAACGATAAGTTTTCATTTCCAACAATGTCGGACCATCACCTTTTCTTGCTCGTGTTACAGCTTCCTCTATTGCTTCATGTACTGCTTCACAAGTCATACCATCGACAGCTTTTGACGGCATTTCGTACCCCAAACCAATTTTATATAATTCATGTACATTAGAGGTGCGCTCTACAGAAGTACCCATTGCATAATTATTATTTTCGATAATAAATATTACAGGAAGCTTCCATAACATTGCCATATTAAAAGCTTCGTGTAAAGCCCCCTGACGAACCGCTCCGTCGCCCATATAACATAGAGTAACATTATTATTTCCATTATACTTATCAGCAAAAGCAATTCCTGCACCTAAAGGAATCTGACCGCCAACAATACCATGTCCGCCAAAGAAATTAAATTCCTTAGAGAAAATATGCATCGAACCACCTTTACCTTTGCAGCATCCCGTAGCTTTTGCAAACATTTCAGCCATTATATATTTTGGTTGTAACCCTCTGCCTATAGGGTGTGCATGGCATCGATAAGCAGTAATTACCCTGTCATCCTTTTTCAGAACCGACTCAGAACCTGCTACCAAAGCTTCCTGTCCAATATATAAATGACAGAAGCCCCGTATTTTTTGTTGAATATATAATTGTCCGGTTTTTTCTTCAAACTTCCTCATCAGCAACATTGATTCGAACCATTTCAGATAGGTGTCCTTACTGAATTTGAGAGGAGTTTTTAAAACTTCTTTTGGTGCTTTTTTATCTTTGGATATTACTTTTTCCATAGGGATTTTTTAAGAGGTGCAAATTTACAATAAAAATATTTGATTCTTTCTGTTTTAAAATGGAATGCATATTTATAAACAACACTTTGTTCCTAAATCCCAACTAATTAATAATAAGTC
>CAIRRW010000014.1 GCA_903881065.1 uncultured Bacteroidota bacterium | reverse complement strand
GCTATTTGCAAAATTTGGTGAAGTAGCGTCAGTAAAAATTATTATTGACAGAGAAACAGGAAAAAGCAAAGGCTTTGGTTTTGTGGAAATGCCTAATGATGAAGAAGCGAAAAGCGCAATAGCTGGCTTAAACGACACTCAACTTGATGGTAAAAACATTGGAGTTAATGTTGCTGAAGAAAAAAAGCCAAGAGAAGGTGGCTTTAAAAAAGACTTTAAAAGAAGAGACAATAACCGTGATAATAATCGCGGCGGCGGCGGCAATCGCTGGTAATATTAAATTTACCCATTTTTAAAAGACATGTTGATATTTAGCTCAGAAATGAGTTAATGTATGACATGTCTTTTTTATTTACATTATAAGATTCATAAATAAGCAGCAATTTTGAATGAATTGCAATGTTATTTGATTTCCTCAAAATCAACATACTCTCCTTCATTGTCGCCAAAGCTCTTTTTTTTTGGAGATGAAGAAATTGTTGTTTCGTCTTTTATTGATTGGCTTTTGGGTGAACTAGGAGGGGAGTAAGTTTTGCTTTCCGATTTTGTTGAGCCGAACGCGTTAAGGATTCGGTATACAATCCAAACAAACAATAAGGTATAAAATACATCTTTCATGACAGCACAAAGTTATAGGTTTTATAGAGATTAGAAACTATTTCCATCGGTATTTAAAACTTTCAAATTTACCTTTTATTGCCATTGTCAGTTCAAATTGAGAAGCATTCTGAATATATTCGTCACTGAAATTAAGATATTTGATAAAGGCATCAAATTCATTATCGCTTAAATCGATTATATCATGTTTAATATATAATCGGAATAAATCTTTTAAGATTTCTCTTTTTAAATCTTCATTCTCCCACTCTGCAACCTTCTGTTTCGACTTTCCATATTTACTGAATCGTTCATATAAGGCAGTAATCGGACTTTCTATTACATCTGCCCCACGAGCAAGATATTCTTTTTTTACACCCAACTTATTTATGTCTCTCTGTATTTCACTTAAGTCTCGCGTGGCAAAAACGCTAATTTCCTTTAGGGTATATTGAAGTTTCTGCATGGGTACTTCTATTGAATATTGCTTTTTAGTTACCGAGTCTTTAAGGCAGATTTTTTTTATGATAAAACCCGTTGTTGAAAATAATATTGAATCTGATTGAAGAGCAACTATTGAAAATTTTCCTTCGGAATCAGCAAATGTACCGAGGTTAGTACGTTTATTAATTATCATCAATTTAGGCAAAGGTAATTTACTATCGTCTTTATCAAATGCGATACCATTAATTGTTATATTAGTTTGTGCTTTTGAAGGCAAATAGAAACACAGAAAACAAAAGAGAGTTAAAAGTATTAATTTTGTTAAAGAGTGATTCAATTTGATTTGTTTTATGGAAGAAATTTAATCTAAATCAGCATCCATTTCCATCTGTTCTTCAATTAATTCTTCCGATGGTTTTTCTGTAGGCTTCCTTTTCTTTAATAACTTAGACTTTGATTCTTGTCTACGGATTAATCGTTCAATATTTTTTTGATGAGTAATTATTACTAAAATAGCTATTAATATTGAAAAGATAATAAGTGAAGGGGCCTTGGTTTTAAAAACAAAAATGATAATTATTGGAAAAATGACAGCTGTAATTATCGAAGCCAAAGAGACATAGCTGGAAATTAATAATACTGTCATAAATATTGCTATTGATATTAATGCTGCGTAAGGATGAATTGCTATAATAATACCCAGGAGTGAAGCAATTCCTTTACCTCCTCTAAAGGAGGCGAAAATTGGGAATATATGACCTACTAAAGATGCCATAGCCAATACTAATTGCAAATTAATAAATTGGTTAGATCCATTTTGGTAGTTACTTAAGTAGGCAATAGATACTGCAGCAAAACCTTTTAAAATATCAATTATTAATACTGGGATTCCTGCTTTCTTGCCAAGTACTCTAAAAACATTTGTTGAGCCTGCATTTCCACTTCCATATTCACGAACATCAATATTATAGAAATATTTACCAATCCATACTGCAGAAGGAACAGAGCCTATCAAATATGCTGCTATTAAAAATGAAATATTACTAACACTTATCACTGTTCTGTTCTTTGCATTTTACGTACAAATTGAATTTTCTTTGTTGGTGGACAAATATTGTAATAATAATTCGGTTCTTTTTTCTCTTTGTCACCTGCTTTTTCACGTTTATCCGCTTTCATTTCTTTTATCGGAGTATTGAATGCTTCATTAGATGATACAGCTAACATAGTTCCTCTTGTATAATTAAAATAATACCAATGAGAAGCATCCAACTCTAAATAAATAGTTAGAATATCGCCTCCGCGCTTCTTCTCTATCTCAATTCTGCCATCAACAAATTTATTAATTTGATTCTTGTTAATATTACCAATTCCTATTTTTCCAATTGAAGTATATGACCTGCTATCTTTGTTCCATTTCATTTTTATATCATTAATAAATAATGTTTTTCGTAATTCTTCCGGAACTTTCTTGAATGATCCAGTTAAATTAAGTTGTGTAATAAGTTTATCTCCAACCTCCTTGCCAAGAATTTCACGCAACCCTTTTTCAAAAACTGGACGAGAGAAATCTGTAGGTTTCAAGTCTTTAAACTCAGAGATTTCATCAGACATTTTATCAATCGAATTATCATTAAAGAAAAAATCTAAAGACATTATCATATCGAAAAGGGTAGTGTCAGGTATTAACACATGAGTGGCACTTCCATATGATTCTAATTTTACCTGTCCAAAATCTCCTCCCAAATTAATTTTCCCTTCTCCATAAACAGTACAATTAGAGGTATTTAGACTTAAATAATTTCCATTTAAAGAACGTTCAACTAACTTCTCCTTGTTTGAAATTCTATATTCGCGTGTTGACTTATCGAAAAACAAAAAGCCATCAGCAGGTAATATTGAAGCATCTTTAGTTGAGATTTTAGGTGAAAGAAATGCTGAATAAAGATGAGTAGAGTCTGTGGTAACCATCATTGACGCAGCAATTGGTTTTCCAGCAGCATTTAATGGCTCCTGTGGCACCGGAATTAAAATACTGTTGGGGTTAATTTCCGATTCAAATTTAATCCATGTTCTAGTTATTGCTTTACAATCATATACAAGTCGAGTAGAACCATCGAAAACAAGGAACTGCTTTGTTGCCTTTAGTTTCACTTTTCCTTTAAATTCGAAATTAGGACTTAAGGTAAATTTAGAAGTATCATTG
>CAIRRW010000013.1 GCA_903881065.1 uncultured Bacteroidota bacterium | reverse complement strand
ATAATATTCTTTTGAATCTTAATGATAACCTTTTTTGAATGTTAAACGTTTCTCCAAAGGAATTAATATTATGAGGAGCAAATTAGTGACATTTTTTCTATTATAAACCGTATTCACTAATCATCCAAATAAGAGCAGCCATGGAAGCACCGCCAAGCTCCAATTCTCGCTTGTTTACATTTGCAAAAATATCATCAGCAGTATGATGATAAGAAAAATAACGTTGTGAATCGGGCATTAATTCTAGGCAAGGAATACCTTGTTCCTTTAATGGATTAATATCCGAACCGCTTCCATCTCTATCGAAATTGTAAACTCCGTAAGGTTCGAATAATGGTCTCCAACTTTTCAATTTTGATTTTACTTCTGGAGTTACATCGCTGCTGAAGCCACGTGGAGTAAATCCTCCGGCATCCGATTCGATTGCAGCAATGTGTTTTTCATTATTTTTTTTTGCAAGTTCGGCATATTTTTTTCCACCACGCCCGCCATTTTCTTCATTCATAAAAGCTACAGCACGTATAGTACGTTTAGGTTTCAAGCCCATTGCTTTATATATGCGAATTACTTCAATTGATTGTACCACACCTGAACCGTCATCGTTAGCACCTTTTCCGGTATCCCATGAGTCAAGATGACCACCAACAACAATATATTCATTAGGCTTTTCTCTGCCGCGAATTTCTCCAACTACATTATATGATTTTTCTTCAGACAACATTTTACAATTCATTTGTAATTGAAATTTCAGGTTGTTGCCTTTCTTAATTTGGCTACTCAACCAATTGGCGCCGTTTGTAGAGATACAGCATGCAGGGATTTTTGTAATCGTATCACTATATCCCATTACTCCTGTATGAGGAAAGTCGTCCTGGGTAAGTGTGCACGAACGCACTACCACTGCCAATGCACCATATTTAGCAGCCATCATTGCACCTGCCCAACGCTGTTGAACAGCCTTACCATAGGCATTAAATGTTTCTATAAATGTAGGATCCATAGGTTCGTTGAAGAAAACAATTTTACCTTTTAACTTTTCTTTTCCTAAACCTTCCAACCCTTTTAATCCAATAACTTCAACAATATTTGCAGTAATACCTTCTGTCGGAGTCGCAACGGAACCGCCTAAAGCAGCAATAGGAAGTTCTTTTGTTTCTTTGGAATTAACAATTACTTTTCCCGATTCTTTGGCGCCACGCACCCAATGCGGTACCATACATTCTTGAAGAAAAACGGTATCTGCGCCCGCTTCTTTCATTGCTTTGAAAGCCCACTCCACAGATTGTTGCGCCTCTGGCGAACCGCTTAACCGACCTCCAATTTTATTGCTTAAATAGTCCAGATTAGAATAACTTTTACCATTACTTAATGCTTCATTAAATATTTTTTTAATCATTGCAGAATCGTTCTGAGAAAAAGTCGCAGTTCCTGAAAGCACTAAAAGTATTAGTATCAGGAGGGGGGGGAGTTTTTTCATTTTAGTTTAAATATTAAGTTTTAAAATTTCACCTTAGTACAATTTCATTTATTACTTCGCTTCCTACAAATTCATTTAATGAAGAAATGATTTTTGATTTTGCCAATGCCAATTCATTCCGCAAAGCTGCCGAATCAAGTGTTACAAATAATTGTTTGTGCCGGATTGACAAATCTGTAGTATGCTTTGCAATCATTTTCCCCATTACGTTTTCCCATGAAGCAATCAACTTTTTTTCAGCAAGCCTTTCATCCAACTTGTACGCTTTCAACAGGAGTTCAATTGCTTCTTTTATGCTATGTTCGTTGTGTTTGGTCACGTAAGCTAATTTGTTAACTGGTTCATTTGTTCATTAGTATTGAGGTTTGACGACACATTACCATTAACAATATTAAATACTTTATAATCTGCATTTGTCGGTTGGAATAAATCATGCAAACGGGTAGGATGCGTATCCGTAATAAATAACTGACCGAAGTTATCGCTGCTTACCAATTCCATTAATTGTTTAACTCGCAAATCATCCAGTTTATCATATATATCATCCAGCAAAAGTATGGGAGTTACTTGTTTTATGTTTTTAATAAAATCAAACTGCGCCAATTTTAATGCAATCAGAAAAGATTTTTGCTGTCCTTGCGATGCATACTTTTTTAATGAATGCCCGTTAATTGTAAATTCCAAATCATCTTTATGGATGCCTACTGTAGTAAACTGCATTGCCCTATCACGATTAATTGCCATTTCCAAAGCTTCTTCAAATGGTTTTTCATTAAGATGCGAATCGTACATGATTCCTACTTGTTCCCGTCCACCTGAAATTAATTCGTAATACTTTTGAAATATCGGAATGAAATTATTTATAAAATTATTTCTTCTTTCATGTATCTTTTTTCCATACTCAATAAGCTGCACATCCCATATTTCAAGGGCATCCGCATCAAACTTACCACTATCGGCAATTTGTTTAAGTAAAGCATTCCGATGCGAAAGTACTTTGTTGTAACTTATTAAATTCTCCAAATAATCGCGGTCGAACTGAGCAATTACACTATCTATAAACTTTCGGCGACTTTCGCTTCCTTCGGTAATTAATTCGGAATCGGCAGGCGAAACCATCACCAGCGGGTATAATCCAATATGGTCGGCAAGGCGGGCATATTCTTTTTTATTGCGTTTGAATTGTTTTTTCTGATTTCTTTTTAAGCCGCAATAAACCTCATCTGCCTTTCCTTCATCCTCAAAAACACCCTGAACAAGAAAAAAAGGTGCGTCGTGCAAAATGTTTTGACTATCTACAGGATTAAAAAAACTTTTGCAGAAAGATAAATAGTGAATGGCATCTAAAACAGTGGTCTTTCCCTCGCCATTATTACCGGTGAGGCAATTTATATGCTTGCTGAAGCCTAATTCGGCTTCAGGGTAGTTCTTGAAATTTATTAAATTTAATTTTTTTAGGTACATTTTAAGTTAATCAAATGCAAATTATTACAATATGGCTATATTTAAAGACTCTCAGCCATATTTACAACAATATTTTACGCGAGTAAAAGTAGCTAAAAAACATCTTTCAATGCCAACTTTAATAATTATATTATAGAATACGCAAAAAAAAACTATTTTTGCAATCCTTTAATAAGAATAAAAACAAAAAATGGCAAAGAAAATAGAAGACGAACCAATTGTTGATGTTGCAGAAGCGTTTAGTAAAACGGAGCTTTATATAGAGCAAAACAAAAAGAGTTTGATGATGATTGCAGGCGCAATCATAGTATTGGTAGGCGGTTATTTTGCCTATAAATATTGGTATGTAGCAGGTGAGGAAACCAAAGCGCGTACCGAAATGTTTAAAGCTGAACAGTATTTCGAGAAAGATTCGTTGAACAAAGCTATCAATGGAGATGGCGTGGCTTCGGGCTTTTTACAAATTGCAAATGATTATAGTGTAACCCCTTCAGGCAATTTGGCCGAATATTATCTAGGTTTATGTTACTTAAAACAAGGTAAATTTGAAGATGCATTAACACACCTTAAATCATTCAGCAGTAAAGATCAAATTGTTGCTCCTCTTGCAACTGCAGCTATCGGTGATGCAAACATGGAGCTTGGGAAAACAGATGAAGCAATTACTTATTACTTAAAAGCAGCGGAGCAAAATTCAAATAATTTCGATACTCCAATATGCTTGAAAAAAGCTGCAATGGCAAATGAAGAAAAAGGAAATTATGCTGATGCTGTAAAGTTATATGAGAGAATTAAAAATGAATTTTCTGAAACTACAGAAGGCAGAGAAATTGATAAATATATTGCAAGAGCTAAAACCTTAGGTAATTTATAAACAGAAAAATATTTTGTTAAAGAAAGGTGATTTTGAAAAAAGTCGCCTTTTCTTTTTTATTTTAAACCCGAAACCTATTAAATTTACAAATTAGATTTTAAAAGATGTCATCAGTAAACAAAAATTTATCAGAAGCTGAAGGAAGCAAAATTCCAAATGGTGCAGATTATACAGTTTCAATAGTTGTTTCCGAATGGAATACAAAAATTACAAATGCCTTACGTGACGGAGCTATTAAAACATTATTAGAAAATGGAGTTGAGGAAAGGAACATTGTAATATCGTATGTTCCAGGTAGTTTTGAATTAACACTTGGAGGACAACTTGCTTGTGAAAAACTGAACACAGATGCTGTAATATGTTTAGGTTGTGTGATTCAGGGGGAAACGAGACATTTTGATTTTATATGTAATGCGGTTGCAAATGGAATTACCAATGTAAGTTTGAAGTATAATAAGCCTGTAATATTTGGTGTACTTACACCAGATAATATGCAGCAGGCAGAAGATAGAGCAGGTGGTAAGCACGGTAATAAAGGTGTAGAAGCCGCTATTACTGCCCTTAAAATGTTAGTATTAAAACGAAAGGGCTAATCTATAATATTCTTTTTTTCTTCGCTGAATAATCTCTTATAATAAAAATAAGCGACACACAACATACCTGTAACAAAAGGATATCCAGCATAATTTTTTATCTCTTCGTGATGAATGAATTCACAAATCATCCAATAGGAGTTTGCTGAAATCCAAAAGCATATCGCAAGATTTATCCAGAACTCATCTTCTTTTTCTTTCCATGTTTTATATGCAATAATTACAGCAACTGAAACTGTTGGGATTATCATTGTGATACCAAGAACTTTCCATTGAAGCATCCAGCAGGTGTCTTTCAGCAACCATAGGGGGATGTGAAGATTTTCATAGTGACGTGTTTTATTCATTTAGCAAAAGTAGTGGAATAAATTACACTTATAAGTAAAATTAAGGATTGTGAAATTTTACAGCCGTTTGTAAGCTGGTTATATTAATCTTTTTTCAAAAAGATTTTCATTTCACATTCGGCAACTACTTCTCCGTTAACAGTAGTCTTTCCGGTGATTAAAGTTACATCAAATATTACCTGTTGAATTACCACCTCCGTTCTCAGTTCGCTGCCAATTTTCGGAAGATGATGAATTAAAAGTCTTTTGATTGCGCCTATATATCCAATTGGAGGATTTACTTTTTCTCCATTCTCTTCCATTAATGAAACAACATACCCAACTCGTAAAGCAGCTGTTTGCGCTATATTCTCAACTAATCCAGGTTCTTTGAAAACTCCGTCCTCACAGAATATATTATCTTCTTTAATTGTAAATCCTGAAATTGTTGTGGTATCATCATTAAACCAAAGTTTATCCACCATTTCTATTGGTGGCTTTTGAGGAATAAGTGTAGATACATCTCCTCCTTCTATTATTGGTTTATTTGAAACTGTCATTGTTTTTACAACTGATTATACAACTGTTAATACCATATTGGCATATGAAAAACGTGCACTCTCCGGAATCGTCAAAGCTATTTTTTGACCTTTCTCTAACTTTCCTGAATTCATCAGTTCACCTAAAGCAATAAAAATAGATGCCGAACCAATGTTGCCCACTCTGGATAAATTTACAAACCATTTCTCCTGTGGCAACTGTACGCCATACTTTTTCATTTCATCATCCACTTTCGAGCGGAAATATTCGGAAGATATATGAGGTAAAAACCAATCGATGCTTTGAGGGTCAACGTTATGTTTTTTGAATAACTCTACGTATTTTTTTGTGCCAAGCTGTGCAATGTATTGATCCAATAATCTGGCATCCTGTTTCATTGCAAAGATTGACTTCTCCAACCATTGTTTTTGAGTAAATTCACTCCATCCATGTAAGTTTCCTTCAGGATCCTTTTCGGCACCTACATACATACATGTCTCTGCTTCATTGGCGAAAGAACAGATTTCAATCCATTCTATCTTCAATGAAATACCATCTTTATTCGGTTTGTTTGATATTAATGTTGCTGCTGCACCATCAGAGAGCATCCAACGTAAAAAATCTTTTTCAAAAGCAAGAATAGGATTGTTTTCCAACTCTTTTAATTTGTTGGCTTCTTCTTCAAAATAACCTGAACGCATCCATACACCAAGTTTTTCGGAACCTGTAGTAACAGCATTGTTTGTCCGTCCCATGTATACTGACATGTATGCGTAGTTCAACGCGTTCATTGCTGAACAGCAGGAACCTGAGAATGAAATTGCTTCGATAGGTCGTGATTTCAATAACCCGTGTACCATTATAGCATGCCCCGGTAACAGCTGATCCGGAGAGGTGGTGCCGCTGGTTAATAATTCAATATCATCCAATTTAAATCCATCAGTGCATAATGCTTTAATTGCTTCCGCAGTTAATTCAGTATTGGTATGGGTATTTTTACCCTGTTTATCATGCGAATAATAACGGGAGGTAATTTTATTGTTTCTTAAAATGATAGCTTTCGATCTTGATTTTTTACCATCAATGTATCCAAGATATTCTTCCATCTCATCGTTACCAATCGGATTGCCCGGTAAAAAATTCGCAATACGATTAATATATACTTCTCTCTCCATTATTTGTTTGGTGTTTGTTTGGTTAATGTTTCGTTAGTCTGCAAAAATAGAAGATAAAATCAATTTAACTAGAATGTTTCTATTTTATTTTTAATAAAACTTTAATAAAACAAACTAAAGTATCAGATTATCTTAAATTGTTATTCGAATAATAATCTATTTCTTTTTTTATTTTGCTTGGGAAGAGAATAGGTGCAAGGCGCGAAACGATTGTAATTATTGGGGAAAGCAATAAAATGCCGGTAGGCAATACTATTCCAAAAATACGTACTCTTGTTCTACGTTCTGCCGTCCCTGATGTTCCTCGTTTAGAAATATAATTTGCATAAAGCGGGAACAAAGCTCTTCCTCTTCCTTCCATCAACAATAAATTCGGTTTAATGTTTATTGCTCCTGCTTCTATTAAATCTTTTTGCTGATTATTATAATTTCCTCCCAATAAATTTTTCAATACTATGGTGCCTAATAGCGGTGCTCGTTCTTTAAGTTCTTTATCTGATACACCATATTTAGGAAACACACCCCATAATTTTCCTTGCTCACCGCCTAAAGCAAAAGCAAGCACTGTAACAAGACTTGTGAGGTTGCTTGATTTATCAACGTAAGTAATATTGCCGACAAGATTTGCCTGCAAACCAACCAATGCTATTTTCATTTTTTCCTGCGCTCCCAGCCACATATTACGGCATGCAAGTATTGTTACTACATTCTTGTTTTTCAACAATAGCTTGGCTTCTGCTGTCTGCAGAAACGAATTTATTGGTATTGAAACCGATAGAAACCACGGTTGATATGCGATTACAATTAAATCATAATGGATTGAAGTATCAAAAGTAAATGGCTGCAACTCACAAGGTACGCCCTGAACAGATTCAGGGAAAGCATCAAAAAATTGCATATACGACCAAGGAAAAGGGAAAGGAGTTTTAGGTTTTATTTCTTCATAATATATTTCTACTTCACTATTGTTTTCAAATGGTGCAAGCGTTGCTTTTACTGCTCTGTTGAGCTGTCCTGTTTGCGTGAAATATATTACCAGTACTTTTTTCTTCATCATTTATTTAACTTCAATCCTCCTTTTTAAGGAGCATGCAAAAGTATTAAATATTAACGAGAGCACATTTTTAAAATATCAATCTTGCT
>CAIRRW010000012.1 GCA_903881065.1 uncultured Bacteroidota bacterium | reverse complement strand
GGCAACAATGTCATGAAAATCTTTTCTGGCGCGGTAATTGACAAGGGAGGTGTAATTATGCGTATGAAAAATTAATCACTTAAATTAAAAAAATAAAAATAAAAAATGGCAAAACAAAAACGTCCTATCGCGGTTTGGAAGGAACCAGTAAAAATTCCAACCCTTATTATAGATGTGAAAACAAAAGTAATAAATGTAAATGCCAATCCAACTTATTTTTTGGCCATTGTTCCGGCTTCAGATGCTGTGGGAAAGGATGCCGATGCATTACTTACGGCTGAAGCATTGGTAAAAACAAGAACTGTAGGCTTGGCTGCTGATAGAGATATTAAATTAAATGTGGTACGAACAGATGTATTCGACTGGATGGCATTTATACAATCACTTGCCGACCATGCGAAAGATTATGATACTGCAATTGCCATTATTCAAGCGGCAGGGTTTGGTGTAAAAGTAAATGGAGTGAGAATAAAAGCACCATTTGCACTTACCAATAAAAAAGGAGCTAAAGGTGTGGCAGTTATAAAAATGAAAAAAGTGAAAGCTGTAAAAGGTTTAACCACTTACGAATGGAGATACAGTACGGATGCAGGTTTAACTTGGATTCCTTTATTATCGGGCAGTGTAGCCAATAATTTAATTGAAGGGTTAACATCGGGTGCAACAATAATAGCCCAAGGACGCGCCATTGCCGATAAAATTGCAAGTGCATGGATGGCAGAAAGTTTGTTAGTAGCATAAATAAATAGTTATTATCTCAAAATAAAAAAGTCCCGAAGCGATTCGGGACTTTTTTATTACATAGACTAATAAACAAATGACTAATGAACCAGATTTTAATCTTCCTTAAATTCAGATATAAAATGGAATTTAATATCAGGGTTTTTCTCCTGAGCCATTTGCAAAGCCCAAGCCGATTCAGCTAAAAATACAGGCCGTCCTTCCTTGTCATTTGCAATATGATGCAGTTTATCGTGGATAAATTCTTCCAGTTTCCGTTTGTCTTTGCTGCTAATCCAGCAGGCTTTAAATAAATTAATATGTTCGTAATTGCAGGAAGCCGAATATTCACTTTTCAAACGATGCTGAATTACCTCAAATTGCAAGGCGCCAACTGTTCCAAGTACTTTTCTGTTGTCGGTTCTTTTAGTAAAAAGCTGCGCAACTCCTTCGTCCGTTAATTGTTCAAGCCCTTTATTAAGTTGTTTTGTTCTTAAAGGATCAATATTTACAACATATTTGAATAACTCAGGCGAAAATTGAGGAATTCCCTTGAAATTCATTTTTTCTCCTTCTGTTAATGTATCACCAATTTTAAAATTGTTGGAATCGTACAACCCGATAATATCTCCCGGAAATGCTTCATCCACCACACTTTTTTCCTGCGCCATAAAAGCAGTAGGGTTCGAAAATTTCAAACTGCGGTTTTCTCTTACATGAAAATAATTTTTATTACGTTCAAATTTCCCTGATACAATTCTTAAAAAAGCAATCCTGTCCCTATGTTTAGGATCTAAATTAGCATGTATTTTGAAAACGAATCCGCTGAAATTTTTGTCATTTGGGGCGACCTCTCTCGTATCAGAAGTTCTGCCACGTGGTGCAGGAGCAATTTCAATAAAGCTATTTAACAATTCTCTAACTCCAAAATTATTAACTGCACTTCCAAAAAACACAGGCGAAACCATTGCTTCCAGATATTCTTCTTTATCAAAAACAGGATAACCCGCTTCCAGTAATTCAACATCATTGCGTAAAGTAATGGCATAATCTTCACCAATTAATTTATCAAGCGTGCCGTCATTCAAATCCTTTATTTCAATCGAATTTTCAAGCGTTTGTTTCTCTCCTGAATTAAATACAGTAAGGCTTTTTTCATAAAGATTATAAACACCTTTAAACGTTTTACCCATACTGATAGGCCAACTCAAAGGGCGCAAATCAATACGCAATTCCTTT
>CAIRRW010000011.1 GCA_903881065.1 uncultured Bacteroidota bacterium | reverse complement strand
TGCTCATCAGAAATTTGAGAGGGAGACAATCCAACACTCGAACCATCTATTGCAATCTGTGCTCTGTAATTCACTAACCACGCACGTTGCTTGGCAATTTCGTGTGGGAAATAAGCGTGATGTTCCATTTTTTTAATTTAATTTAAGTTTATAATTATTTATTTCCGGCAAGGTGACATAATTTGAATGGCAAGGGGATGAATAAAAAACAATTAATATAAATATACTTTCTTGAAAGGGCTTTTTATTGATTTATTCGAGAAGATATTTCTTCTGTACGGGCGGATATTTCTTCTGTACGCCCGAATATTTCTTCCGTACGCCCGAATATTTTGTCTGGACGGATGGATATTATAAATAAAAGGCTGATATTTAGAGTATTGACTATTTCGCGGAGAGGAAATCAAGGAGTTTTTCAGAAGTACATATATATAAGGAGTGAAATGGGAAATATTTTGATGAGCAAAATCATAACGCCGAAATTTATTTTGAGTTCGAATTTTTATAGATTTGTCAATATAATTACTTTTTAAGTATTAATTAAAACAAAATCGAAAATGAAAAGAACACTTATTATTTTAAGTTGCGTCGCATTCTTTGCTTGCAACCAAAAAGGAAAAGACGAACAGAATCAGGCAAAAACAAATTCAATAGTTTGGGCAGAAACTGCCGAAAGCGATTTGCTTGTGAATTGGGATTCTACGCGCTGTGCTAAAGATTATTGGGACGAAGTAAATAAGATAGATAAATCCAAAATTTTTAATTCAATTAAAAATGCAGTTTTAAATAAAAAGTTAAAAGCTTATACTTGGTATCCAAATGGAGAGATGACAATAGCAGAATTTAACGCAGTACTTGTACAGTGGGATTCTACAAATACAATAGAAGATGTTAATCATCCAGGAACGATAGTTTCTGCACCTATTAAGTTTGAATTAAAGCCTGAAGATTTGGTAGAATTAAGATTTGAAGAAAAAATCGAATTAGATACTGTTACCTATACACTAAACAGGAAAGTTTCTGTAATTCATTTCGTGGGAGACAAATTAAGCAGAAGCGGTGAAGTAATTGGAAAGAAGTTATTGTTTGATGTTAAACTATCTGATGGAGATAATAAGGAAGCAAAAAAATAGTTGCAATTTTCATAATTCTTGAGTTAAAACAAAAAACTATTTACTGAAAAGTAAAGAGTTTTTTGTTTAAGGAGAATCATATTTTCTATTTCCCCAGCACTTCAAACATAGCTTTTGCTTTCAGCAAACATTCATCATATTCCTTTTCTGCATCTGCTTTATGAGTAATTGCACTGCCCACCATAAAAGATAAATACTTGTTTTCCTGGTTATATAAAATACTTCTTATAACCACATTAAAATCAAAATCTCCTTCCGGATTTATATAACCAACCGCTCCCGAATACAATCCTCGCTTAGTGCTTTCAAACTTTTCAATTAGTTTCATGGCACTCACTTTAGGCGCACCAGTCATCGAACCCATCGGGAAAGTACATTTAATAATTTCTGCAAAATCACAATTTTCTTTCACCTCACAACTTATTGTAGAAATCATTTGATGTACTTGTTTAAAACTATAAATGCCAAAAAGCTCATCCACATTTACACTTGCCCGCTGCGCCACTCGCGACAAATCATTACGCACCAAATCAACAATCATCACATTTTCGCTTCGCTCTTTAGCATCATTTTTCAATATTAATTTGAGTTGCTCGTCTTCCTCTTTATTCGGAGAGCGTTTAATTGTTCCTTTAATTGGCTGTGAAATCAACCTGTTGCCACGCTTTTGTAAAAATCGTTCAGGGCTAGCACAAAGCAAATAGTGATTGTTAAATTTACAATATGCAGAAAAAGGAGCCCGCGATATTTCATTTAATTTATTGAAAATGGCAACTGTATTTATGTTTGTATTTTTCGCATAAAATTCCTGGCAAAAGTTAACTTCATAAATATCTCCAAGTTGAATATGCCGTTTTAATTGATTTACAGCAGCTATATATTCATCTTTAGTAATCTTCGATTGAATGGTAATATCTAAAACAGTTTCTTGCTTATTTACTTTCTGATCAGAAAAAGCCATTTTATAAATAGCTTCTGCCTCAGATGGAGAAACAAAATCATCATCATAAAAAACTGTTACAGCATTTTCAATAATTTGAATAACTACTTTAGGAGAGAAGAAATGTAATTCCGGAAAACAAAGTCCATCATCATTTTCGGACATTAGCTTTTCAATTTTATTTTTCAAATCATAAGTGAAATATCCAAATAACCAACCTTTACGTTTGTTGTAAAATTGTTGTAGTTCAGTAAAAATGTTTTCAGAACTAGATAATTTAAGCTCCTGTGAAGAGCCAATAGCAATTAGTTTGGAATACCGTATATGTTTTTGGTCATTCAATTCTTTATTAGAATCCAAAACACAAACAGAATTATAATTTCCATTCAATGCCTCAATATTGATATTGGAGCAGTTAGTATAAATATTAAACTTTAATTCCTTAAACATAATCCTTTTCTCAAACCATTAATATTTCCTTTATTAAAATTTTCTTTAGAGCCTGCGAAATTAAAAAATATTGTTTCGCTTATAGATTCTTCTTCAAAATCAAATTTTAAATCCATCTAATGAACAATTCCTGTTTTTCTCCCACCGGAGAATATAGCTTGGAATATAATCTTTATTCCATAACTGTATTCAGTTTCCTCTCTTTTTGAAAATCAAACAAATTTTGATTTGGGATAAAGTTTTCAACAAAGTGGGAGAAAGTGGTAAAAAGTGGGAGTTTTATATTTATTTTTACACCGCTTATAAAAAGGTAATGGATAGTTTATTTGGAGTTTATCAATGTAGTGCAGATGCAAAAGGGCGTGTAATGCTCCCTGTTGCATTTAAAAAGCAGCTCGCCAAAGAACTTTCCGAAGGATTTGTGATTAAGCGCAGTATTTTCAGCAAATCGCTGGAATTATTTCCAATGTCCACCTGGAATGAAACTTCCAAAACAGTAAATAAGTTGAATAAGTTTAATAAGAAGAATGTAGAGTTTATCCGCTTGTTCAACTATGGTGTAATGGAAGTTGCACTGGACGCAAATGGTCGTTATTTGATATCAAAAGACCTGATGACCTTCGCTAAAATCACCAAGGACATTGTGATGGCTGCTGCCGGTGATAGAATAGAAATCTGGGACAAAAAATCATACGAGAAATTTATTAATAGTGGTACTACTGATTTTGAAAAATTAGCTGAAGATGTAATGGGCGGTATAACTCCTGATAACAACTAAGCTAAGATGGAGTACCATAACCCTGTTCTTTTAAAAGAGTGTATAGAAGGCTTAAATATAAATCCAAAGGGAATTTATGTTGACGTAACATTTGGAGGCGGAGGTCATTCAAGAGAAATATTAAAGCATTTAACAACCGGTAAATTATATGCTTTTGATCAGGATGATGATGCTTTGAAAAATAAAATTGAAGATGAACGATTTGTTTTAATAAAACAAAATTTCAAGTATCTCAAGAATTTCCTCAAAATGTATAACGCTTTGCCAATTGACGGTTTGCTTGCTGATTTAGGAGTTTCGTCTCATCAATTTGATGAAGCAGGAAGAGGTTTCTCCATTCGCTTTGATGCAAAACTGGATATGCGTATGGATAGAAATATCAAACAAACAGCCGCAGATATTATCAATACTTACAGTGAAGAGGATTTGAAACGGATTTTTAAAGTGTATGGAGAGGTTGATAATGCAGGAAGATTAGCCAATGTAATATTTCATTCAAAGAAAGAAAAAAAAATAAATACAGTGAATGATTTAAAAGCAGCCATTGAGAAATGTGTGAAGCGAGGAAGAGAGAATCAATATCATGCACAGGTATTTCAGGCATTACGAATTGAAGTCAATAAGGAGTTGGATGCTTTGCAGGAATTGCTTTTACAAAGTTTAGAAGTGTTGAAGCCTGGAGGAAGATTGGTAGTGATTTCATATCATTCATTGGAAGACAGACTTGTAAAAAATATAATGAGAAGTGGAAAGTTTGAAGGAGAAGTTGAGAAAGATTTCTATGGAAATAAAATTACACCATTTGAACAAATTACACGAAAGCCAATAGTGCCAAGTGATAGCGAGAATGAAGAGAATAGCAGAGCAAGGAGTGCAAAATTAAGAATTGCTGAAAAGAAATAGTATTAGGTATTAAGTACAAAGTATTAAGAAGGTAAAGTGGGAAACAAATTTAAAGAACAACCAAAAGCTGAAGAGCCAATAACACCTGTTAAACCTATAAAGGGAAATAAGGTGGTTCGTTCTGTTTCCAACGTTGTCAGCGGAAGTTTCTTATCAAAAGATACATCTATAAAAAATTTGCCATTTATCTTTTTTCTTTCATTTCTGGCAATATGTTACATCGCTAATGGATACTATGCAGATGATCAGGTGAGAAAAGTAAACAAGCTGAATAATGAAATAAAAGAATTAAGAACACAATATATAGTAGTAAAAGATTCTCTGGTAATAAAAAGCAAACAGACAGAAGTAGCGCGTGCATTAGCAAAGCTTCAAACCGGGATTAAGGAGTCGGTGGTGCCTCCTAAAAAAATTATTGTAGAACAAGTAAAAACAAACACTAAAAAAGATTAACACAATTGGAAATTAAAAAAGATATTCTTTGGCGTGTCTATCTCATATACTTTATTATATGTCTTTTTGGTGTCTCTATAATTTCCAAAATATGCATCATTCAGTTTAAGGAAGGTGATAAATGGAAAGCTCAGGCTCAAAGTTTCTCAACTAAGTTTTTTGATATTGAAGCGGTGCGTGGTAATATATATGATGCTAACGGAAGTTTATTAGCTACCTCTCTACCTTATTTTGAAACAGGAATGGATGTAAATACAGAAGCCATAACTGATGATATCTTTTATGATAATGTAGATTCTCTAGCTTATAAGTTATCCAGTTTGTTTAAGGATAAATCACAAAAGGAATATAATAAAACTTTAAGAAAGGCTCGTAAAGACGGCGACAGATGGGTGGTTTTGAAACGAGATGTGTCTTATACTGATCTTCAAAAGATGAAAAAATTTCCTTTGTTGAGAAAAGGAAAAAATCGTGGAGGTTTTGTTTATCTGCAAACAAACGTGCGAGAAAGACCTTTTCAATTTCTTGCGGCAAGAACAATTGGGAAACTTAATGATAATGGCACAGGAAAGTCATATGGGTTGGAAGTTGCATTTGACAGTACGTTGCAAGGAAAAAGCGGTCATCGATTGATGCAAAAAATTGCAGGAAATGTGTGGCGCCCTATAAATGATGACAATGAAGTGGACCCGGAAGATGGAAATGATATTGTTTCAACGATAGATATAAATGTGCAGGATGTTGCTGAAAATTCTTTAATGAATTGCTTGAAGAAACACGGTGCAGACCACGGCTCATTGATATTAATGGAAATAAAAACCGGTGAAGTAAAAGCGATTGCAAACTTGAAACGTAACAATAAGGACACGGCTTCGTACTTGGAAAATTTGAATTATGCTGTTGGAGTAGCTACTGTTCCTGGTTCAACATTTAAGTTGCCTTCGCTGGTTGCTGCGATGGAAGATTTTAATTTGAATTTGGATGAGATAGTTGACATTGGTGATGGTACTTGCTATTACAGTGATGCAAAGGTTTCGGATTCTCATCATCCTGAGAAAAGTAAGATAACTGTAAAGGAAGTATTCGAGCAATCATCCAATGTTGGGGTTACAAAAATTATAACTCGCTATTACGCAAAAGATCCTCAGAAATATATTGACAGGTTATATAAAATGGGATTGAATTCTCCGCTTAATGTTACTATTCCGGGTGAAGCTGCTCCTTATATTAAAGATACGAAAGATAAAAGCTGGTCAAAAATTTCGTTGCCATGGATAAGTTATGGATATGAATCACGAATTACTCCGCTGCAAATATTAAATTTTTATAGTGCTGTGGTAAACAATGGGAAGATGATGCGGCCAATATTTGTGAAGGAAGTACGAAATAAAGGGAAAGTGTTAAAAACATTTGAACCTGAAATTATCAACCCTTCTATTTGTTCCGCGGCAACTGTGGCAAAGGCAAAGATTATGATGGAAGGCGTTGTACTTAATGGTACAGGGAAAGGAATAAAGGGTTCGTGCTATCAAGTTGCAGGCAAAACGGGTACTGCACAATTAGGGATGGTGAATGGGAAACAGACATATCAGGCTTCGTTTGTTGGATATTTCCCGGCCGATAATCCAAAGTATTCGTGCATTGTGGTAATTAGTGCTCCAAGCGGAGATGCTTATTACGGTGCAGCTGTAGCCGGGCCGGTGTTTAAGGATGTTGCTGATAAAGTGTATTCAACAAGTCTGGAAATTCATAAAGAAATAAATGGAGAACAAGCTGCTTATGCAGTAAAAGCGCCATCTGTGAAAACGGGTAATCAATCGGAAATGAATTATGTGCTGACTGCTTTGAAAGTGAAAAGCAGTAGTGAAGATAATAAAGCAGAATGGGTTTCGGGAGGAAGTAAGGATTCGTCAACTGTAATTCTCACGACAAAAAATATAGAAGAGACTTTGAAAAAAGGAGTTGTGCCAAATGTGGTTGGAATGACTGCCAGGGATGTATTGTATTTATTGGAAAACAATAATTATATGCATGTGAAATTAACTGGAAGTGGTGCAGTTTCTTCACAGTCTTTAGCAGCAGGCACAGAATTTAAGAAGGGGACAGAAATTGTTTTGGAGTTGGGAACGACATTGACCACACCCCTTAATCCACTCTCCTTGAAAAAGGGAGAGGGGGTAGTTGGTGAAAAGCCGGCGAAAAAGGTTGGGAATTTGGCAAAAAAGGGAAATGGATAAGGAGAATAGATTAGGTGCGCACGGAAATAGTTGGAGTCCGCACGAGGGGAGTTGGAGTCCGCAGAAAGAGAGTTAGGGTTCGCACGAAGGGAGTTGGAGTGCGCAGAAAGGGAGTTGGGGTTCGCACGAAGGGAGTTGGGATCCGCACGAAGGGCGTTGGAGTCCGCACGAAGGGAGATGGGGTGCGCACGAGGGGAGTTGGGGTGCGCAGGAGGGGGGTAGTTGAGAACGGGGAGTTGGAAATAGAGATATATTAAATTGTAAATTAGATAATTAACTTAAAATAATTGTTTTAAAAAGTAAAGAAAAAGGCAATTGAACAATGGTTGGAGCAGGAAGAGTTGAGAAAAGAAGGAGCAAAGTTGGAGTTTGAGTTAAAATAGGGAAGTGATTAAAAGAATTAAAAGAGAACGCAGAAACAGGATTAATGAAATTATTAAAGGACATATTATATAAGGTAAGTTTAATAGAAGTTGTTGGCTCTACGAATGTGGCGATAAATGCAATTCAATTTGATTCGCGAAAAATAGGGAAGGATAATTTGTTTGTGGCGATGAGAGGAACGGTGAGTGATGGCCATAAATATATTGATAATACCATAACTGCTGGAGCAATTGCTGTATTGTGTGAGGAGATTCCTGTTTCAATAAATGAGAAAATAACTTATATAAAAGTAAAAGATACGAGTGCTTCGTTGGGAATTATTGCGAGTAACTTTTATGATAATCCTTCGGAACATATAAAACTGGTAGGCGTTACAGGCACTAACGGAAAAACAACTACGGTTACTTTATTATTTAATTTATTTAAAAAACTGAATTATAAAGTCGGTTTGCTTTCCACAGTAAAAAATCAAATTAATAATGATGTGCTTGCTGCAACGCATACAACTCCGGATGCAATTGAGTTGAACTCACTGTTGAGAGATATGGTGAATAAAGGGTGTACTCATTGTTTTATGGAAGTGAGCTCTCACGCTGTGGTACAGAATAGAATTGCGGGGATTCACTTTACAGGCGGTGTGTTTACCAATATTACGCATGACCATTTGGATTATCATAAAACATTTGATGAATATATAAAAGCAAAAAAAGGATTTTTTGATGCGTTGGGAAGTGATGCTTTTGCTTTGACAAACAAAGATGATGCGAATGGAAACATCATGCTGCAAAATTCAAAGGCAGAAAAAAAATCTTACTCGCTGCGTGGAATGGCCGATTACAGATGCAGGGTGATTGAAAATCAATTTTCGGGATTGCATTTGAATATTGATAATCAAGAGGTGTGGAGTAAACTGATTGGAAGTTTTAATGCGTACAATCTACTTGCTGTGTATGCTACAGCGGTTTTGCTGAAAGAAGATAAAACAAATGTACTTACGACTTTGAGTTCGTTGAATTCGGTAGAAGGAAGATTTCAATATGTAAGAACTGATAATGGAATCATTGGAATAGTTGATTATGCTCACACTCCGGATGCTTTGGTAAATGTGTTGAAAACAATTGGAGATATCCGAACAGGAAACGAGCAGGTAATAACTGTGGTTGGTTGTGGTGGAGACAGGGATGTGGCAAAGCGGCCATTGATGGCAAAGATTGCCTGCGACTTGAGTAATAAAGTAATTCTTACTTCGGATAATCCACGAAGCGAAGAGCCGGCAGCGATAATAAAGGATATGCAAAAAGGTGTGGATGCAGTAAATAATAAAAAAACGATTTCAATAACAGAAAGAAGTGAAGCAATAAAAACAGCTTGTTCGTATGCAAAGCAAGGAGATATAATACTTGTAGCTGGTAAAGGGCATGAAAAGTACCAGGAGGTAAAAGGTGTGAAGCATGCGTTTGATGATATGGAAGTGTTAAAGGAAAACTTAAAACTATTTGAAAAATAATGTTCTACTATTTATTTAATTATTTACACAAGCAATACGATTTCCCGGGAGCAGGAGTGTTTCATTACATCTCTTTCCGTGCTGCTTTGGCGCTGATTGTATCATTATTGATTTCAATGGTGTTTGGGAAGCGGATTATTAATTTATTGCATAGAAAACAAGTAGGAGAGATTGTTCGCGACTTAGGATTAGAAGGACAGTTGGAAAAGAAAGGAACCCCTACAATGGGCGGTTTGATTATACTTTCAGCGATACTTATACCTTCACTATTATTTGCAAGATTAGATAATGTATATATCGTGCTGATATTAATAACTACTGTATGGCTTGGTTTTATAGGATTTGTAGATGATTACATAAAAGTTTTCAAAAAAGATAAAAAAGGATTACAGGGAAAATTTAAAGTGCTTGGACAGGTTGGAATTGGTTTGATTGTCGGAATTGTACTTTATACAAATAGCCATGTGGTGGTGAGAGAGAAAATTTACACTAGCGGGCAAAGTGCCTATTCCATTGATGAAATGCTTAAAACTGGAAGTGCTCCTGCGATGCCTATATATTCTAAAGTGGAAACGAAATCAATGAAGACTACAATTCCTTT
>CAIRRW010000010.1 GCA_903881065.1 uncultured Bacteroidota bacterium | reverse complement strand
CTCACCAGTTTCTGAGGGGAAGCCTACAATTAGCAATATTGTTCAAAATTCCTGTAGTGAATATATTCTATCAGGTACTAAATTAAATGGTATTTCGGAAGGTTCATCCTTTAATGATGAAAAACAAAACTCAACCAACTATCCTATTGTCAGGTTGACATCTGGTTCAAATGTATATTACGCTACTACGCATGACTGGAGTTATACCGGTATTACATCAGGTACAAGTTCGGGTTCAATATCAACAACAGGATTCACAATACCATCAGGACTTCCGGCAGGAAATTATTCACTAGTAGTAATCGCGAATGGGATTGCCTCGGATCCTGTAACCTTTAATGTAAATCCACTTTTAAGCAGTACCTTAACCCCTGCCTCAATTTGCAGTAATAACTTATTTGCTTATACGCCAACCAGTACAATGAGCGGTGCCACATTTACATGGACAAGAGCTGCAGTTGCAGGTGTTTCTAACGCTGCAATTACTACACCTCAATCTGGTAATCCTAATGAAACATTAATAAACACAACAAGTTCAGACAAAACAGTTGTTTATGCTTATACAATTTCAGGATGTGGAGGAAGTAATACTCAAAACGTTTCTGTTTTAGTACATCCAGCACCTAATAGTGTTTCCGCAACCAATACAATTATTGGGATTACTGCATATTTATTTGCAAGTGGAGGAGATACTTATTCATGGACAGGACCTTCGTTTTCTTCAAATTTACAAAACCCATCCTTTACATTAAGTAATCCTGTCGGAATCTATACAGTTACGGCAACTTTAACTTCTACTGGTTGTAAAGCATCTGCAAGTACTGATATATCCTATTTCCATCTTTACGGAATGACTCAGCACGGAGGCAGCGGAGGACAAGGTGTGATATTCCATTATGATATTCCAGCGGGTAATTTGGTTGTTGATTGGAGTTTTAATGGTAGTACAAATGGAGGACAACCTTATGGAAGTTTAATGCAGGCATCCAATGGTAAATTATATGGAATGACTTATTATGGAGGAGCCACAAGCGATGGCGGAACTGTTTTTGAATTCGACCCTGCTTCAGGTTCTTTTAATCTTGATATAAGTCTTCCTGGAAATTCCCATCCAAATGGAAGTTTAATACAAACTACCAATGGTAAAATATATGGAATGACTGAATCTATGGGAACTTATGGTCTTGGAACTATTTTTGAATTTGACCCAACAAATCCAGCAGGTACATATCAAGTTGTCCATAGTTTTCAAGCAAGTTCAGCAGCTGAAGGTAATTATCCGTTGAGTGCTTTATTCCAGGCTACTGATGGTTTATTATATGGAACTTGTGTTACTGGCGGGTTTAATATTAATCATTCGGCTAGCGGCACTCTTTTTCAATTTAACCCAGTCACGTTCGCTTATAGAGTTTTAACAACTTTTGATTATAATGGTTCAGGAGCAGGTATCACCAATGGAACGCAGCCACAGGGAAATGTAATAGAGAAAAATGGTGTATTATATGGGATGGCACGAAATGGCGGCACTAATAATCAGGGAATTCTGTATGAATATAATTTATCGACAGGCATTGTCTCAACCGATTATAATATGGGTGCTACCGGCGACCCTAACAGATATCCGCAGGCAGATTTACTTTCGGCAAGTGGAATGTTGTATGGAATGACGAATTCAAGTTGTTGTGTAGGAGGCAATAATGGAACAATCTTTCATTTCGACCCTAACAGTCATATTGTTACAAATGATTATAGCTTCGGTAGTAATTCTCAACAACCGAATGGCAGCTTAATGCAGGCATCAAATGGCAAGCTATACGCTTTAACAACAGCACCCGGGTATGGAACCATATTTGATTTCAATCAAGCTGCTAATATTTTCACACTTGATCACACTTTTAATGGCAATGGACCAGAGGGAGCTATGCCTTTATATACTTCTTTTATTGAAGTACCATGTATTGTACCCAGTATTCCCACACTTGCTGCAACTTCATCTTCAATTTGCAGTGGAAGCAGTACAACATTAAGCATAAGTGCAGGGCATCTGAATGACGCTACCTCATGGCAGTGGTATAGCGGTTCATGCGGAGGTACAAGTGTTGGACAAGGTATATCAATCTCCGTTTCACCTACCACTACTACAACGTATTATGCTCGAGGTGAAGGAGGATGTGCTGTAGCAGGAAACTGTGCAAGTATTACTATCACTGTAAATACTTCTACTTTATGGTATCAGGATGCTGACGGAGATAGTTATGGAAATCCAAATGTATCTCAATCTGCCTGTACACAACCTACTGGGTATGTTGCTGACAATACCGATTGTAATGATAATGACCCTACAAAACATGCTTCCTACCCATTTTATGTCGATACTGATGGTGATGGTTTCGGAGCTGGAAGTTTAGTATTTGTTTGTGCAGTAAACTCAACAACTCCTCCGACAGGATATTCGTTAAACAATACTGATTGTGCACCTGCTGACCAAACAAAATACAGAAGTGCATTATTATACATTGATTTAGATAATGATGGTTATGATAACGGTACTGCAACTATTTGTTATGGTTCAACTGTACCAACAGGATATTCCCTGACGACATCGGGGAGCGATTGTGATGATAACGACAATTTAAAACATACATCATATCAGTTTTATGTAGATAGTGATAACGATGGTTATGGAGCAGGAAGTTTAGTAAGTGTATGTGCTGTAGATGCAAACACACCACCTAGCGGCTACTCGTTAAACAATACAGATTGTGCACCTGCTGACCAAACAAAATACAGAAGTGCATTATTATACATTGATTTAGATAATGATGGTTATGATAACGGTACTGCAACAGTTTGTTATGGAGCAACTGTTCCGGCAGGATATAAACTTACCACTTTAGGAAGTGATTGCAATGATAACAATGTAGCAATACATGCTACCTCCTCTATTACTGCAAGTGCCGGTGCAAATGGAAGCATAAGCCCAGCTGGTGTTTCTAATTTTTGTGGAGGAAATCAAACCTATACAATAACACCAAACATTGGTTTTGGAATATTAAGCGTACTTGTTGATGGTAATAATGTTGGAACGGGTGCTACTTATACATTTAATTCAATTTCGGCCAATCATACCATTACTGCTAATTTCGTATCTATATCATGTGTATCGGCACCTACTGCACCAGTAGTAGCAGGTCAAAATTCAATATGTGGGCTTCCAACAGCAACCTATACCGCTACTTCAGCAGGTGCTACCAGTTATACATGGTCACCACCGGCAGGCTTTACAATAGTTTCAGGACAAACAACATCTTCTTTAAATGTTAGAATAGCAGGAGGAACAATAGGAACAACATTTACAGTAACTGCTACAAATGCCTGTGGTACTAGTTCGGCATCTACTTATTATGTTTCCAAAAAACTTCAACCAACTGTTATTAATGGGCCGGTATCATTGTGCGGAGCTACCACTGCTGCATATTATGTTGCACCAGTATATGGTGCAATTTCATATACTTGGTTGTTACCTGCAGGCATTACTATAGCAAGCGGTGCAGGAACCAACTCGATTACTGTAAATGTTTCAGGTACGTTTATCTACGGTGGAATAACTGTAAATGCTATAAACGGCTGCGGATATGTTACAGGACCAACATTATCAGTATATGGCAAAGTGCCAAATGCTCCTAATACATTATCCGGTCCTACTAATTTATGCGGATTAACTACTGCAGCATACACAATTTCAGCAGCAGGAGGAGCAACAGGTTATTTCTGGACAGTTCCTTCCGGCATGACAATTACTGGAAATGGGCAGGGAACCAGTAGTATAACGGTTTCTGTTTCCGGCTTTACCGGTGGAAACATAACTGCTGCAGGAACAAACGGATGCGGTACTGGTGCTGCAAGAAGTTTGGCTTTGACAACCGCAACCACTCAACCGCTTGCTATAACTGGCCCTACATTATCTTGTGGGCTGACATCGGCTAGTTATTCGATAGCTGCTGTAACAGGTGCGACAGGTTATACCTGGACGGTACCTGCTGGAGCAAGTATTTATTCGGGTCAGAACACAACAGCAATGGTGATGATCTTTACCTCTCCTCTATCAGGAAACGTGGGGGTATCTGCAACTAACGGATGTACAACTAGTCTGGTTCGGACTTTAACTGTAAGTAAATTAGAGCCAACACCTGGTATAATAACAGGCCCGGCAACAGGTTTATGCGGATTAGGAACAGCAACGTATTCTATTGCACCTGTAGCCGGTGCAACAGGATATACTTGGGTAGTACCTACAGGCATGAGTATTACATCTCCACAAGGCACAACAAGTATTACCGTAAATTCTGCAACAACAGCAACAACAGGAGCGGTGAAGGTGAGTGCTCAGAACACTTGCGGCAGCAGTGGACTGGCTAGCTTAACTGTAACTTGTGCAGGTTCTATTGCAATGGATAGTAGTAAAGCAACGACAGATAATATGTTCTCCTTATATCCAAATCCAACAACAAATGAGTTTACAATAGAGGTAACTTCAGAGTTGGATAACAATTTGATAGTGGAAGTGTACGATGTGCTGGGTAACTTGTTGAAACATGAAATTCATCAAGTGTCAAGTGGAACAGCAACTATAAAAACTAATATCGAAAACTTTAGAGAAGGCATCTATTTTGTGAGAGTGTTGGATAAAGACAATAATATACTTTATACACATAGGGTGATAAAACAATAATCAAATATATAAAAGTCCTCTTAAAAACTCCTGTTAGCTAAATTGCTAACAGGAGTTTTTTTATTTATAATTCCTCCTGCCAATGCAATTTGTTAAACATTACTTATTGACTTTAGACTCCAAAATTAAGAAGCCTTTATTAATTACAAAGTACCTAATTCAAAAAATAAAAATTTCTAACTCATAAATAATATAGTAAAATGATAACAGCTGATATTACAATGGAAAAATGCATTAAATTTGAACAAACTTTACAATTTGTTTTTAGGTGTATCTTTTTTTAATCAAATAAATGACATTGGACAAAAAAACTCAACAGTTGCGTAAGCAGATTTATGTTTTAAAAAAAGAGCTAAAAGCATATAAAACAACAGAAGCAAAATCAAAAAAAAAGTTACGAACAGTAATTGTTCCTGATAATCTACAAACAGTATTTGATGAAGCAGAAAAAAACGTTGGTAAATATCATGGTTCTTTATTAATTGATCCTGAAAAAGCATCAATTGAAATTTCAGGTCAAAGATACTTATTGATTCGCGCATCTGCATTATCTATTGAATTTTTGGAGGGGATAATGAAAAACTATAAAGATAAAGGAGATAGTGAATCCCTAGCGATTGGTAAAAATATATTGTTTGATTTGGCTCATCTTATTGGAGTAGAAGATGCTCGTAATTTCAGTGAACTAATGGGACTAAAAAAACCTGTTGAAATGCTCTCTGCAGGTCCAGTCCATTTTGCATATACAGGTTGGGCACAGGTAAAATTAAAAGAAGGTAGTCATACCACACCCGACCAAAACTTCGTCTTGAGATATTCACACCCCTACTCTTTTGAAGCTGACAGTTGGATACAAGCAAGCAAAAAATCGGAACAATCTGTATGTATTATGAATTCAGGATATTCTAGTGGTTGGTGCGAATATAGTTTTGGAATAAAACTCACAGCCGTGGAGCTTACATGCCGAGCACGAGGAGATGATGAATGCTCTTTTATTATGGCTCCACCAGACCAAATCATGAAGTATCTTAAAAAATATCCTTTAATAAAGAAGGTAAGCCCTGATGTGCCGACATTTCTAAGAAGGAAAATAATGGAAGAGAAATTACAGAATTCGCTTGCTGAAAAAGAACTTTTATTAAAAGAGATTCACCATCGTGTAAAAAACAACCTGCAAATTATATCAAGCCTACTGAATCTTCAATTACAAACTATTGAAGATCCAAACATCCATTATAAATTCAAAGAAAGTATTGATAGAGTGAATTCAATTGCATCACTTCATAATTTATTATATCATTCCAAAACATTTGAAAATATCTCGGTACGTAATTATTTCTCTACCATAGTTAATTCGTTGAAACATTCATATAACCTAAAAATCGATGTAATTGTGAATGTGGATATTGAAATGGATAAAGACGAGTTGGATATTGACACAGCAATTCCATGTGGATTAATATTGAATGAGATAATATCCAATGCTTTTAAATATGCATTTAATGGGAAAAGGAAAGGCGAAATAAATGTTAAGTTTTCTGACAAACATTTAAACGCAAAACATAAATATAGATTGTCAATAAATGATAACGGAGTTGGGTTTGATAAAGAACCATTAATTGAAGAAGCAAAAACATTAGGCTTACAATTAATTGATTCTCTTGTTAATCAACTCGAAGGTGAATTATTTATTAATACATTAAAAAACAAGGGTACTCAATTTATGATTGATTTCTAATATCTCATTAAATTATTTTTCAAAGCATTTCTCCACAACAAGAAATTAAATATTAATAT
>CAIRRW010000009.1 GCA_903881065.1 uncultured Bacteroidota bacterium | reverse complement strand
TTCTCGTCTTTTTGAAAATTATGAGCCATTTCTCCCCAAATCATACCTTAAATGCCCCATTTCGTATTATCTAAGCACCGATTATCTTAATCGGCACTCTGCCATAAAAAGCCTACTCTCTTTTGGAGAACTCCAAAACGTTCTATTCCTTTTTTATACTACTTTTGACACCTATTATTAAACCTTTTACTATTAATTCAATCCAACAAACTAGTTCGTTTTATAATTAAAATGATTTGACGAGCTTAATGTTGCAACTATATACTTTATGAATATCAAAACAATTACCCTATCACTTTCCATTCTTTTATTAACCTCCTGCACACATTATATATATATATCGAGATGTATTTATCAGCAAAAATCTGTGATAGCGGATGGAAAACCTAATGAATGGAAATTGCCGCTTAAGTTTTATGATGATAAAAGCAAACTGCAGTATACTGTTTCCAATGATTTCCAGAATATATATGTCTGCATAAGAGCCACCGATCAGAAGACACAATACAAAATTATGCGTGCAGGTATGCAGTTATGGATAGATACTACAGGCGAATATGAACATAAAGTAGGGTTGTTGTTTCCACTGTCCAACTCGCTTAGAAAAACAAACCCGAATGAGATGGAAGCACCTCCAAAGTCGAAACAGGATGTATCTGCATATAAAAACAAGTTCCTGAATGGCTACAAAGAAATGGAGCTGGCAGGGTTCAATACGGGTATTAATGGAATGAGTCCGATAAAGAACAGTGCTGGTATTCAAGCCGCGATTAATTGGGACACTACTGATATTATGACGTATGAAGCTATTATTCCATTTAAAACATTCTATAAAGATTCTATTACTGTTCATGACAGTTTGAAATTATTTGGAATATCTATTATTGTGAATGCCTTGCAACCGCCGGAAAGCAAACATGAAAGTGCAGGAACAGGTGGTGGAATGCCTGGAGGGGGAATGCGTGGAGCAGGCGGTGGAGGTATGCACGGTGGTGGTGGTCATGGAGGAGGGCATAGTGGAGGTGCTGATGGCAATTCTTTTTTATATGAAACAAATTCAATTAAAATGTTGTTTCAATTGAGTGGCGCAAAGCCCAAAGCAAGCTCGGAGTATTATACAAAATGATGGTGAATAGATAGAAATAGCACATATTCCTCCATGAAAATTCAATACTTTTACAAGATTGTATTCCTTGTATTACTCATCTGTTTCTTCAAAATAGAAACAATATCTGCGCAAAATAATACAGGTTGCGTTTCAGGAACTATTAAGGATTCAAAAACGCAACAACCTGTAATATATGGTGCTGTAGCTGTTTTACGCGCAAACGATACTTCATTTGCCGGAGGAGGAATGTCGGATGAGCAAGGTAATTTTAAAATAGAATCGCTTCCTTTGGGAACTTACATATTAAAGTTTTCATTGCTTGGTTACCAAACCTATCGAACAGAAAGTTTTTCACTCAATGCAAATCAACCGGCAAAAATTATCGGAATAATAAAGCTTACTTCTTCTTCTACTGGCTTGAAGGAAGTTACTATAGTCGGTGTTGAAAAGCGGGTAGAGCAAAGTGGCGATACAGTTGCATATAATGCCAACGGATATAAAACACATCCTGATGCGAATGCGGAAGATTTGGTAACAAAAATGCCAGGAATTACTTCTGCTAATGGTGCTGTAACTGCCCATGGTGAAAATGTGAAACAAGTATTAGTTGATGGGAAACCTTTCTTTGGAGATGACCCAACGATGGCATTAAAAAACTTGCCTGCTGAGGTTATTGATAAAATACAAGTGTTTGATAAGTTAAGCGACCAATCTCAATTTACAGGATTTGATGATGGAAATTCAAGTAAGACGATTAATATAATTACCCGACAGGGAAAAAATAACGGGCTCTTTGGGAAAATATATGCAGGCTACGGATCTTATGACAATAGCTTTGAAACAACCGAAGGTCGTTACCTAGTGGGTGGCAATCTCAATTATTTTAATGGAGATAGAAGAATTTCAGTACTTGAACTTTCAAATAATGTTAACCAGCAAAATTTTGCTTCACAGGATTTACTTGGACTTTCAGGTGGAGGAGGTGGCGGTGGTCGTGGAGGATTTGGCGGAGGAGGAGGTCAGTTCGGTGGTGCAGGCGGACCAATGGGCGGAGGTCCTGGCGGCGGAGCAGCTAACAATTTTCTGGTAGGACAGCAATCAGGTATTGCTGCCACACAAGCTCTTGGATTAAATTATAGTGATAAATGGGGGCAAAATGTAAAAATAACTGCAAGCTATTTCTTTAATTATACCGACAATTTAAATGAAACCAATCTCACACGACATTATACAACAGCCAAGGATAGTGGATTGTATTATCAGGAAGCAGACTCAACACGAAATAGAAATTACAACCACCGAGCCACAGTTAGATTGGAATGGAAGGTAGATTCGATGAATTCGTTTATCATCACGCCTAAATTTAATTACCAAAATAATCATACCTATTCTTCTGTAATTGGGAGTAATTTATTCCTTGGAGAAAACACACCGGTAAGCCAGACATATAATACTAACAATACATTCCTATCTGGTTATACGTTGGATAATAACATCTTATTTCAGCACAAGTTTGCTAAGCGTGGGCGAACTATTTCGTGGAATGTTGGAACGAATGTTAATGATATGCTTGGAAATAACACATTGAATTCAACCAATCAATATTATGTAAATGATACGGCACGGATCTATCCATCCACTAATCAGTATTCAACTCTGCATGCCAATGGATATAAGCTTTCTACAGGTTTAGTATATACTGAACCGCTTGATAGTTTCAGCAGATTAATGTTTACGTATTCTCCTTCCTATTCGTATAATATCACTGATAAGGAAACGAATAATTTCAACTTTGGAAGTGATAGCTATAATTTTTTGGATACTGCTTTGAGCAATAAATTCAAGAGCATTTCCATTACTAATAAAGCAGGAGTTGGTTATAATATTAACAGGAAGAAGTTTATGTTAATGGCAACAATTAATGCTCAATATGCTACTCTCGCAGGAAGTCAGGATTATCCAGTTGCATTTTCAGCTGATAAAACATTCTTCAATATATTACCGCAGGCAATGTTCAATTATAAATTTGATAAAGGAACTAATCTGCGGATTATATATCGTACTTCCACCAATACACCTTCTATAACGCAATTGCAGAACGTAATAAATAATAGCAATCCGCTTTTACTCACTACCGGTAATCCTGATTTGAAACAGGATTTTGAACATACCGTAATTGTTCGTTATGGAAAAACAAATACACAAAAAGCAACTGGTTTATTTTTCTTCTTGTACGGAAATTATGCAATGGATTATTTAGGCAATTCAATACTGCTGCCTTCTCGCGACACAGTGGTAAATAATTATCGAATAAATAAAGGAAGCCAATTTTCAAAACCTGTTAATTTGCAAGGGTTTTATAATGCAAAAGGATTTATGACGTATGCCTTGCCTATACTCAAAATAAAATGCAATCTTAACTTTAATGCTTCTGCCTCATACACACATACACCATCTCTTGTTAATGGGGAAAACAATCAGACCAATAACGAATTATACAGTGCAGGAACCGGTTTAAGCAGTAATATAAGTGAGAATGTTGATTTTAATATTGGTTACAATGCCAATTACAGCATAGCAAATAATACATTACAGACGCAATCCAACAGTTCTTATTTTTACCATACTGCTACTTTAAAATTCAACTGGATACTCTGGAAACGGTTAGTTTTTAATACTAAACTTACTCATACATTTTATTCTGGATTATCTTCTACTCTTGATAAACCATATGAATTGCTGAACGTTTCGCTTGCATATAAGTTGTTGAAAAATAAATCGCTTGAAATTAAAGCATCTGTCTTTGATGCACTCAAACAGAATTCAAGCATCACCAGAAGCGTTGCTGATACTTACATTGAGGATGATAATACCAAAGTATTAACTCAATATTATATGCTTACTCTTACCTATAACTTCAGGAAATTTAAAGCACCTGAAAAGAAAGCAGACAAATAATAGTGTGAATTAATTCCGAAGAATAATATTCCAAAAAAATTCTTATCTGATTTGTAATTGTTGCGCCTTGATAGAGTCTGCTGCAGCCTGCGTATTGTTGCCAAGAGTTCTTTCTGTTATCGAAAGATATTGCCAGTATTGAGGAACGGTTGCATTTAACGCAATGGCTTTACTAAAATTAGCCAAAGCTAAATTATATTGCTGACGATTAAACATCATTATTCCTCTGTTATAATAAGGAATATCCAGCTCAGGATTCGTTTCAATAGCCTTGTTATAGTTCGTTAAAGCTAAATCATTTTGTTGACGATTAAAATAAACGATTCCTCTATTCATATATGCCAAAGAATAATTTGGGTTCAGCTCAATGGCTTTATTATAATCCTGAATTGCCACACTATCCTTTCCAAACTTCGCAAGTATCCTTCCACGATTATAATAAACTTCTGCTTTTGCAGGGTCTATCTTTATTGAGGTATTAAAATCCTGTAATGCCAATGAGTCTTTTCCAATATTCGAATATATTGCGCCCCTGTCGAGATATGCAGTTGCATTGCCAGAGTTAATTTCTAATGATTTAGAGAAGTCGGATAAAGCCAAATCATTTTGCCCCCTCTTTTCGTAAACTATTCCTCTGTTGATATATCCTGTGTAACAATTATCGGGGTACAGATTAATTGCATTAGTCCATAATGTTTCCGGGTTATTCCACACTTTTGTTTGGGAATATGTTTGGAAACTAAATACAATTGTGCCAATGATTATTATTCCGATAAATACATATTTCAATGAAAATAATTTACTGTTCTTCTGAAAGGATAAATTAATAATATGTGCACAAATAAAGAGCAAACCAATGTATGAAAGATAGCTGTATCTATCAGCCATTATTACATTGCCAACCGAAATAAACTGTAATACCAACGCCACTGATACGAAATAGAAAAGACTTCCAAAGATGATTGCTTTTTCCTTTTTGAGAAAGAAATAAATAAGCACAATTATCGTCAATAGTATAAAAGGAGAAAGATAAATAATGGCAGGAAGTTGATGTGTATTATAAATAGGGTAAGCGTAAAATGCAGATAAATGAAATGGAATAATCATTTTAACTATATACATGATTGCCCCATAGGATGCAAACTTAATACGGTCAAATGTGCTGAATAAGGTCATTGCCTGCATTATCATTCCGCTTTGCTGAATTTTATATGCTGCCATACCAAACCCAAGAGACACTATAAAGAATGGAATTTTATTCAAGTTTGATTTCCTTTTCCAAACAGGAATTTGTGTTTCAGAAGTTGATATTAAATAATCTATCAGCATTAATATTATCGGGAAAACCACAGCCATAGCCTTTGACAAGCAGGAGAGGACAAACAAAGCCAAGGTAATAACGTACCACATCAATTTTTTTTGTTCCAGATATTTCAGGTACGAAATGAGTCCTGCTAAAAAGAAGAATACATACAGAACATCTTTACGTTCGCTAATCCAGGTAACCGATTCGACGTGCATTGGATGAATGCCGAAAAAGAGTGAAATGATAAAAGCCATCAATAGATTGCGCTTGGTAAGAAGAAAAATAAATACAAAAACCAGGATAGTATTTAATACATGTAACCATACGTTCCAAAGATGGTACACGTAAGGATTCAATTTGGCAGATTGGTAATTATATGCCAATGTAAGCATAGTGAGTGGATGATAATTTAGGGAAACCGGCGTGTGGAAAATTTCTTTGACAGGTATATGGTTGTTGATAACCATCGAATTTTCGGTTACATATTCTTTATCATCCCATTGACCGGCAAAATCACATTTAAGTGAAGGTGAAAAAACAATAAACGTAAGACATGCAATACCCAAACAGAGCAGCAACGGCAGTGAACGAATCTTGTTACTTGCAACTGGTTTGGAGGCATTACTGTGTTCAGTATGCTTGTTTTTCTTTTTATCTGATTTGCCCATTCAATTAGTATTAACGTAACAAATGTATTATAAAATTGAATAATTACGGCTAAAAGGGATTTATTTCAGATCGAAATACTTCCTGAAAATGTAGTGCTTTTTATTGTACTTTTGACATCCTTTTTGGATAAGTGACGAAAGAAGATATTTTACGTAAGTATGGTGATTCATCTAACAATACTCTGCTAACAGAGGAATTGAAAGAGGATGCTACGCGTATTCAATTAAAAGGAGTAATAGGATCCGGCGCTTCATTTATTGCTGCTGCTGCGTTTCAGCATATTCACAAAACAAATTTACTTGTACTTGCCGATAAAGAAGAAGCAGCTTATTTTCTGAATGACTTAGAGAATATTATAGGAGAAGAAAATGTTTTGTTTTTTCCAGCTTCGTATCGTATGCCTTATGAACACGAAGACATAGACAATGCAAACATTTTACTTCGTGCTGAAGTATTAAATAAAATAAACACAGGTAAAAAATATATTTGCATTGTTACTTATCCCGAGGCGTTAACAGAAAAGGTAGTTACAAAATCTCATCTCTCTAAAAATACCTTATCATTAAAACAGGGTGAAAAGATTTCGATAGATTTTATTATTGAAGTTTTATTAGAATATGGATTTGACCGAGTTGATTATGTGGTTGAACCTGGTCAGTTTTCTGTTAGGGGTGGAATTGTGGATATATTTTCTTTCTCGAATGACAATCCGTATCGGGTTGAATTTCTTGGGAATGAAGTGGATTCCATAAGAAGTTTTGATTCTGTTTCGCAGTTATCAATTCAGAAGTTAACCTATTGCTCTATCATTCCGAATGTACAGACAAAGTTATTGCAGGAAAGCAGACAGACTTTTTTAGAGTTTATTCCTGAGAGTTCTGTGTTATGGTTTAAACATTTCCAGTTGACTATTGACCGGATTGAAAAAGCATTTATTCAGGCGGAAACATCCTATAATAAGCTTGATTCAGTAATTGCGCAACTGGAACCGGCAGAATTATATATTGATAAAGATAGTTTTACAAAGCAGGTTTTAGGATTTCCTGTTGTTGAGTTCGGCAATCATTTTTCATTGACTCCAACTAAAACTATAAGTTATAATTTTTCTCCACAGTCAAGCTTCAATAAAAACTTTAGTTATTTGAAGGATAATCTGAAAGGTAATACACGCAATGGATTTGCGAATATTATTTTTTCGGATACCTCGAAACAGATTGAACGGCTTTATAAAATATTTGAGGATATTTCGCCAGCTAAGGAAGGAGAACATGAATTGTTTGCTCCTATACTTCTCTCTATTCATGAGGGATTTATAGATAATGAATTAACTATTGCCTGTTATACTGACCATCAGATATTTGATCGCTATCATCGCTTCAGATTAAAAAGCAGTTTCAATAAAAAGAATGAAGCGCTTACTTTAAAAGAGCTGAAAGGCTTGAATCCGGGTGATTATATAACGCATATTGATTATGGGGTTGGCAGATATGGAGGATTGGAAACAATTGTTGTTAACGGAAAACAGCAGGAAACAATTCGGCTTGTTTATAAGGATAATGATGTTGTAAATATCAGCATTCAATCGTTGCACCGGATTGCGAAATACTCCGGAAAGGAAGGCGCAGTGCCGAAGATAAATAAAATCGGGTCGACTAACTGGGCTGTACTCAAACAGAAAACGAAGAAGAAAGTAAAGGAAATTGCTTACGATTTAATTCAATTATATGCCAAACGAAAAGCGTTAAAAGGCTTTCAATTCAGCCCGGATACCTATTTGCAGAATGAATTGGAAGCATCTTTTATTTATGAAGATACGCCGGATCAAATAAAATCAACGGCTGATGTAAAAAAAGATATGGAGAGTGAATGGCCTATGGACAGGCTTGTTTGCGGCGATGTCGGTTTCGGGAAAACAGAAGTTGCTATTCGTGCAGCTTTTAAAGCGGTATGCGACAGCAAACAGGTTGCAGTGCTTGTGCCTACTACCATTCTCGCATTGCAGCATTATAAAACTTTTAAAGAAAGATTGAAGGATTTGCCCTGCACAGTTGATTATATCAACAGATATAAATCGGCGAAGCAGCAAAAGGAAACACTGGATAAAGTGGAGAAAGGAACTGTGGATATTTTAATTGGAACGCACGGCATTGTTGGAAAAGGAGTTAAGTTTAAAGATTTGGGATTGATAATTATTGATGAAGAACAGAAGTTTGGCGTAGGTGTAAAAGACAAACTAAAAACAATTAAAACAAATGTGGATACGCTTACGCTAACTGCTACTCCGATTCCGCGAACACTGCAATTCTCGATGATGGGCGCAAGAGATTTATCAGTAATAAATACTCCGCCGCCAAACCGCTATCCTGTGCAGACAGAGCTGCACACGTTCAGTGAAGAAATAATAAGAGATGCAGTTTCATTTGAGGTTTCGCGTGGCGGACAAGTATTTTTTGTGCATAATCGTGTGCAGAATATTATGGAAATAGCAGGAATGATTTCGCGACTGTGCCCTGATGTGCGCGTAGCTATTGGTCATGGACAGCTGGAAGGGCATCAGCTGGAAAAAATAATGGTTGACTTTGTGGAAGGTGAATATGATGTACTGGTTGCTACCACTATCATTGAGTCGGGGTTGGATATTTCGAATGCAAATACTATTATTATAAACAATGCGCAGATGTTCGGTTTGAGCGACTTGCACCAGATGCGCGGCAGAGTGGGACGGTCGAATAAAAAAGCTTTTTG
>CAIRRW010000008.1 GCA_903881065.1 uncultured Bacteroidota bacterium | reverse complement strand
CAAAAAGAAAATAATTTTTATACACACTTAAATTTAGTAATAAAATGATAAAATGCCTCGCAATAGATGATGAAACTTTAGCGCTTGACTTACTTGAAGATAATATTAGTCAAGTCCCCTTTTTGAACCTAGTAAAACGTTGTAAAAATGCATATGAAGCAATGGAGGTTTTGCAAAAAGAATCCATTGACTTAATTTTTATGGATATTCAAATGCCCGGTATTTCTGGGTTACAACTTCTTGAAAGTTTGAAGAATCGTCCGATGGTAATATTTATTACAGCTCATAAACAGTATGCTATAAATGGTTATGATTTTGACATTATAGATTTTTTGGTGAAACCGGTTCCAATTGAAAGGTTTCTAAAAGCCTCAAATAAAGCGTTGGAATACTTTACAAGCAAACAAAAGTTATCTGTTGCAAAAATTGCTTCTCCCGAATTTATATTTGTTAATTCAGAGTATAGTTTAGTGAAAATTATGCTTGATGGTATTACTCATATCGAAGGGATGAAAGATTATATTCAAATTCACCTAAAGAGCTTAGATAAGCCTATTGTTACAAGATTGAGTTTTAAGAATATTGAAAATCTAATACCTTCTGATAAATTCGTACGCGTGCATAAATCATATATTGTGGCAATAGATAAGATTATTTCAATACGCCATAATCTAATCAATATTGGTAGTTTTGAAATTCCCTTGGGTACATTTTATAGAGAAAAATTCTTTGATTTAATTACACCTGAATACGTTGATTAAAAAAGGGGAGTTGGTTTTAAAGTGAATGTAAAAATATAGTTTGTAATCTAAGGAAGGAATGTAAATATTATTTACAATTCTTTTTTGCTGCTTCTTTAGCATCATCTAAATCAAACTTAGCAGCTTTATTAATATCATCACAAGCAGTTTTGTCACCTGTTGCTAGTTTTATTAACCCTCTCTGACAATACGCTTCTGCATATCGTTCATTTATCTTAATTGCGAAGTTATAGTCTTTCAAAGCATTTGAATAATCTTTCTTCCCGTAATAGGCATTTCCGCGATTATAATAAACATAAGCAGCATCAAAAACTTTTAATGCTTGATTGTATTTATCAATTGATTTATCAAACTGCCCTTTTACCAAAAGTGAATTGCCTTCGAAATAAAGATTATAAAATTCTCCTGTTTGTGAGAAACTCAATCTTGAAAGACCCGAAATTAGAAAAAGAAGAATGAATTTTTTCATTGAACAAAAATACTCCTTAATAAATACAAAAACAAGTTGTTTCTTTATATTGAAAAAAATATTCATTTAAAATCGGATAGAATTTATTACAAATAATTTGGAACACCATTATTAATGTAAAAAATGAAGCAAGAGCACCTTTGATATTTTCCATATCTTTGAAAAAAAATAAAATCGATAATCCTAATTATTTCTTTTGTTATCTAAAAATCAAATTAAGTTTGTTAGTTCTCTTCAACAAAAGAAGTTTAGAATAGAATATAACCTCTTTATTGCTGAAGGGAATAAAATTGTAAAAGAATTATTAAATTCTTCGCTAGTTGTAAAACAACTTTATGCTACTTCTGAATTTTTAGTGAATGAACGCATTGAATCTTCGATCGAAACATTTGAAATAAATGAAAAGGAATTGGCTCGAATTTCTGCTCTAACAAATGTTAACCAAGTGCTTGCTGTTTGTGAAATACCTAACTACATTTTTGATATTGAAGCGTTGCAAAACAAACTAACTTTAGTTTTAGATGAAATAAAGGACCCTGGAAATTTGGGAACCATCATCCGTATTGCAGATTGGTTCGGAATTGAAAATATTATTTGCAGTACGCACACTGCCGATATTTATAATCCTAAAGTTGTTCAATCCTCTATGGGCTCTATTTCACGTATAAAATGTCATTATTTGGATCTCATGACATTCTTTAAAGAAACAAAACTCAAACCTCAACAACCAATATATGGTGCCTTACTCAAAGGGGAAAATATTTACACCAAATCTTTAACAAAAAACGGATTTATTGTAATAGGAAACGAATCAAAAGGTATTTCAGAAAGTATAACTGAATATGTTACAGATAAAATAAGTATTCCATCATTCTCTTATTACAAATCGAATGAAGGAGAAGCTGAGTCACTAAACGCTGCAATAGCAACTTCAATTATCTGTTCCGAATTCAGAAGAAGAGAGTAGGACATTAAGAACTGAATTGAAGGTGAAATTATAAGAGATTTGAGTCTTTCTTTTTGGAAAACATTTTAATTCCAAGTTTTCCACCGAGATAAGCGCAAGGAATAAATACAATTAATGCAGAAATGATAACCCATACCGGATGAGGAATATTAAATAAGTTAAACAATCCTAATCCCATTAATACGCCTCCCACTGCAATTGATTTTGTCATTTTGTTAATAGAAGCAATTACTGAAGCAACTAAACCTCCTGCTAACGATCCAAGAGCATATCCTAAGATAATAAGAAAAAACACACTGTTAGGAGCATTGGAGATATATTCTCTAAATGAATCAGGATTGTTAAAATTCAAATTTGTTGTAGGGGGATAAATCTTATATCCTACAATTTCAATTCCCTCGATCACGAAAAAACTGGCAATTAAACCAACAATTACCGATAAGATAT
>CAIRRW010000007.1 GCA_903881065.1 uncultured Bacteroidota bacterium | reverse complement strand
TGGCGTGTATTTGTATTTTGAATCTTCCATTATTTATTGCATTATCCTAAAATGAATTATTAATTTATACATATGCTAAAATTTACCTCCCATTCAAAAGTACTAAATAATTCCCAATCTTCTCAACCCTCGATTGTTATCAACTATCCTAAATCTTCGGTATTTACATTAATATAAGTACTACTATTATATAAGGTATATTTTTCGGGAGGTATAAATTGATAAAAAAGCAGTGAATATGGTTTTAAACCTTCCCAACCATCAACTATTCTTATTTATTTTCAAAATGGTTTTGATATCTATGTTATCCATTGAAAAATGTTCTGACATTTTGGTCGAATTAGAAATTATTGTTCTTGGTTTAAGTATATCATAATAGAACAGGTAGGTAGTTAATGCAGCTACTCAAACCCGAAAATATGTTTTTATCTCTTGAAAATAGTCAAAAGCCACCCAACTTCATGGCAGAGGGGTAGCGTTGAAGTTTGGAGGGGTAGCGTTATAGTTTGGAGGGGTAGCGTTATAGTTTGGAGGGGTAGCGTTGAAGTTTAGAGGGGTAGCGTTATAGTTTGGAGGGGTAGCGTTGAAGTTTAGAGGGGTAGCGTTATAATGTAGAGTGGTAGCTTTATAGTTCGGAGGGGTAGCGTTATAGTTCGGAAGGGTAGCGTTATAGTTCGCCCGAAAATGGAGTAAATTCATTTTAAATCATAAAAATCTGCGTTCCAATCCCAAATCAAAAATCCCAATTCCAAAATCCTTTTGCTGATATTAGTCATAGTTTAGTTGCCAAAACAGAAATACTTTTGACGAGTTAAAAAAAACGTATATTTGAACAATTATTAATCAAGGGAAAATCATGGGGGCAGTTTCACTTATACTTTTATTAATCTGCGGAGTTGCCTTTGCAGCAGGCGGAATAGGTATCTCAAAATTACTTGCCAAAACATCTTACAATCTTCAAAAAGGAGAAACTTACGAATGTGGAATTCCTACCACCGGCACATCGTTTATACAATTTAATGTAGGTTATTATTTATTTGCATTGATATTTTTGGTGTTCGATGTGGAACTTGTATTTATGTATCCGTGGGCTGTCGTTGTTAAAGAAGTTGGCATGTTGGCTTTCTTCGAAATTCTGGTGTTTATGTTTATATTATTTCTCGGCTTATTATATGCCTGGAGGAAAGGAGCGCTGGAATGGATGTAAAAGACAAAATGGAATTTCCGGGGCAGGTACACGAAACACCCGATGGAGGATTTATATTATCAAAACTTGATGACATAATTAACTGGGCACGTTCCAATTCGTTATGGCCATTGGCATTTGGTACCAGCTGCTGCGCCATCGAAATGATGCAGACCGTAAATGCAAAGTACGATTGGTCGCGATTCGGGTTCGAAGTAATGCGTGCTACACCTCGCCAAGCCGACTTAATAATAGTATCAGGAACTATCACCATGAAAATGGCGCCTGTACTTAAACGATTATACGACCAGATGCCCGACCCTAAATATGTGATAGCAATGGGTGCCTGCACTATATCGGGCGGCCCGTTCTTTTATAATACCTATTCTGTAGTAAAAGGGATTGACCATATTATTCCTGTTGATGTATTTATTCCCGGTTGTCCGCCGCGCCCCGAAGCGCTGCTGCACTCGATGATAACATTGCAGGAAAAAATAAAACACGAAACTTATTTTAAGAAAGAAACAAAATAGTATGACCACTGAAGAATTGAAACAAGTAATGACTGACCTGTTGCCCTCATCAACCTTTGATGAAACAGGAGAGTTTTTAAATGTTATAATTCCTTCGGAAGAATTGCTGCCGGTGATGAAAACACTTCGCAACCGCGAAGATTTATTTTTCGATTACCTGTTTTGCCTTACCTGTGTAGATTGGAAAGATCATTTGATGATGGTATATTTTCTCAACTCACGCACACATAATCATACTATAGTAATAAAAGCAAAAATTACAGATACAATAAATCCGCAGATAGAATCTCTTTTCAGCATTTGGCCTACAGCCGAATTAAATGAAGATGAGGTGTTCGATTTGTTTGGAGTTAAATTTTTAAATCATCCTAATTTACGCAGATTGTTTTTGGAAGAAGATTGGGTAGGATATCCACTGCGCAAAAATTATGAGGATGAACATATGATAGAATTATAGAATACAGATTTTAATATTGTATTAGAATTTAGATATTAGAATTTAGAATTATTTTAAATGTTATTCGAACCGGATCATTATAACGAAGAAGGAGAATTTGTAGTAAACATGGGGCCACAGCATCCGTCTACTCATGGCGTGTTGCGATTAAAAGTATGGCTTGATGGAGAAACAATTAAAAAGGTGGAACCGCACTTGGGTTACATCCATCGCTCCATCGAGAAAATGACCGAGAGCCTTTCCTACCGTCAGTTTATATACGTTACCAGCCGCATGGATTACCTGTCGGCACACATCAATAATCAGGTATGTGCTTTGGTAGTTGAAAAAGCATTGCAGGTGGAGGTGCCAGCAAGAGCACAGGCAATACGGGTTATACTTGCCGAGCTTACACGTATAAGTTCTCACTTGCTTTGGTTTGCATCTATCGGCTTGGACTTGGGAGGTGTTACTCCTTTCTTCTATGCATTTCGCGAACGTGAAGCCATCAATAGTTTAATGGATGAAAACTGCGGAGCACGACTTACTCAAAACTTTATGGTGCCGGGCGGCATAATGAAAGATGTACTTCCTAACTTTCAACAACGCGTTAAAGAAGTATTAAAACAGTTCAAGGATAACTATCACGAGTACGATGAAATATTAACAGGCAATGTTATTTTCCAGAACAGATTGAAAGGTGTTGGTATACTTACTAAGGAAGATGCTATTGCATTTGGCTGTACAGGCCCTACTGCACGTGCTTCCGGACTTAACTGCGACATACGTAAATTGTATCCGTATGATGGATATGAAAAACTTCAATTTGATGAGATAACTTCTACAGGCGGCGATTGCTGGGCAAGATATGAAGTGAGAATGGCAGAGATGAAACAGTCGGTAAAAATTATTGAACAGCTTATTGATAATATTCCTGAAGGAGAAATTGTTGGCAATACTAAAAAAGTAATAAAACTTCCGAAAGGAGAATTTTATCAACGAGTGGAAACTGCGCGTGGCGAGTTAGGTGTGTATATAGTAAGCGATGGAGGAACAACACCTTACCGCTGCAAATACCGTTCGCCAAACTTTGCAAACCTGTCGGCAATTCCTCACATAGCAAGAGGACATAAAATAGGAGATTTGATTTCAATTATGGCAACAATTGATTTAATCATTCCTGATATTGACAGATAGTGGAGAGTTTAAAGTTTAAAGTTGACGAGGATAGTAAATAGAATTTAGAGATTAGAATTTAGAATTTGAACACATATATATCATATAGCTTTTCATCACTTGTAACTTCAATGCATACATGGCTTAAAAATGCCATACCTAATGCAACAGGTTTACTGATTACTGAAATGGTTATCACAGGTGTTATACTATTGGTGTTTTTAATTCTATTGGCTTTCTTCCTTGGTTATATGGAACGTAAAGTTGCAGCCTTCATGGAAATTCGTCTAGGACCAAACCGTGTAGGACCAAAAGGAACATTACAGATTGTTGCCGATACACTTAAATTATTATTCAAAGAAGGTTTTACCCCTGATGCAGCAGATAAGTTTTTATTTAATCTTGCTCCCGGAATTATAATTACTACAGCATTGCTGGCAATTGCTCCTGTTGCATTCGCAAGAGATTTCCAGATATGGGATATAAATATTGGAGTACTTTATATTTCTTCTGTTTCATCCATGGCTGTTATCGGAATATTAATGGCGGGCTGGTCGAGCAGTAATAAATATTCATTAATTGGTGCCATGCGTTCGGGCGCACAGATTGTTAGTTACGAACTTTCAATTGGCTTATCACTTATCTCCATTGTAATACTTTCGGGCAGTTTAAGTTTAAATGATATTGTTGAAAGCCAGGCTAACGGCTGGTGGATATTAAAAGGACATATACCTGTAGTAATTGCATTTGTAATATTCATTATTGCTTCCACTGCCGAAATCAATCGTGCTCCTTTCGACTTGGTAGAAGCCGATCAGGAACTTACAGGAGGTTTCAATACAGAATATGCAGGAATGAAGTTTGCCATGTTCCTGATGGCAGAATACATTAATCTATTTGTTGTTTCGGCTGTAGCTGCTACTATTTTCCTTGGCGGATGGATGCCTTTTCATCTTGGCAACCTCACAGGATTCAATCATATCATGGATTTTATTCCTTCTTCCATCTGGTTTTTCGGCAAAACATTTTTCATCATATTTATTATAATGCAATTCCGCTGGACATTTCCACGCTTGCGTATTGACCAGTTATTGAATTTGGAATGGAAATATTTATTGCCGATAAGTATGGTGAATGTGTTGCTGGCAACATTGATGGCAATAATGGGATGGCATTTTTAGAATTTAAAGATTAGAGTTTAGAATTTATTATATAAGATGTTTATTAAAGAATATTTCGGAGGAATTTTTAAAGCAATCAAGTCCTTGTTGACAGGGATGAAATTGACGGGATATTATTTTACTCATCTCAATAAAATAGTTACCGAAGAATATCCCGACAACAGAGCAACATTAAAAATGCCTGAACGTTTTCGTGGTGAAGTTATAATGCCTCACGATGAAAATAATGAACATACCTGCACCGGTTGTCAGGCGTGCGAGTTGGCTTGCCCTAACGGAACAATTAAAATTATTACCAAACAGGAAGTACAGGCTGACGGTAAAAAGAAAAAGAGAATAGATGCTTTCGTTTATCATTTAGATATGTGTACTATGTGTAATTTGTGTATAGATGCTTGTCCGTCAGATGCAATCATTATGGGACAAAATTTTGAACACAGTCAGTACGAAAGAAAATATATGAAAAAGGTTTTGAATAAACCGGGTTCACGATTAAAAGATGGTGTTGAATAATATAAAGAGAAAATAAATTGAGCGCATCAACAGTCATATTTTATATCATCGCTTCAGTAATCATTGGAGGCGGAATACTTGCGGTTACTTCCCGTAAAATATTCCGTGCTGCAGTATTCCTATTATTTTCATTGATAGGAATTGCATCCTTATATTTTTATCTGAATTATGAGTTTCTGGCAGCAGTACAGATAGTTGTATATGTTGGCGGAATTGTAGTATTGATAATATTCTCTATCTTCCTTACACATGCTTCAGGTGATGAAATGAAAAAGCCTGTTCTTTGGAGAGCAGTGTTCTCTGCTCTTGCAGCAGCCTTTGCAACGGCACTTACCTTATTATATATTAACGAACATAACTTTACAGCAACAGCTAATGCAACTGTTGCTCCTACAGTAAAAAATATAGGATTGCAAATGTTAAGCACCACACAGCATGGTTATATATTACCGTTTGAAGTAGTGAGTATGCTTTTACTGGCTGCGCTTATCGGCTGTATTGTTATCGCAATTAAAATAAAAACAAAAGAATGAACGAGATAGGTTTATCAGAAATTCTGGTTGTAAGTACTGTATTGTTTTTTACGGGTGTGTATGGTTTCCTTACCCGCAAAAACATGATTACAATGCTTATGGCAATTGAATTGATTTTAAACAGCGTGAATATCAACTTTGTTGCATTCAATAAGTTTTTATATGCTGATAAACTTGATGGATTATTTTTCACTGTATTCATTATTACCATTGCTGCAGCAGAAGCAGCCGTTGCAATTGCTATTATAATACATCTGTATCGCAAACTGAAATCCATTGATGTTGACGATGCCGATATAATGAAGTTTTAAATATGTTGAATCAAAATTACATAGCGTTAATTCCTCTTCTTCCAATAATCACGTTTCTTATTATCGGATTAATCGGTCGCAGGTATTTCCCTAAATTCTCCGGCATATTAGGTACACTTTCATTATTGACTTCATTTATTATTTCTGCATTTGTAGCATATCAGTATTTCTTTGAAGTAGGAAAAGTGGATGGTGTATATCAAAAAATCATTGCAATGAAATATGTTTGGCTGCAGTTCTCACCAAACATTTCTATTGATATGGGAATCCTTCTTGACCCGATTTCAGTAATGATGATTGTGATTGTAACCTTTATTTCATTGATGGTACATATTTACAGTTTGGGTTACATGCACGGTGAGCCTCGCTTTGCAACGTACTACGCGTTCCTTTCCTTGTTTACCTTCTCTATGTTGGGCTTAGTGCTTTCAACAAATATTTTCCAGATATATATTTTCTGGGAACTGGTTGGTGTTTCATCCTTCCTGTTAATCGGTTATTATTACGAAAAGCCTTCTGCAGTTGCAGCTTCCAAGAAAGCATTTATAGTTACCCGTTTTGCCGATTTAGGTTTTTTAATAGGAATACTTGTTCTTTCTTACTTCACAGAAACATTGGATTTCCAGACATTAATTCAACGATTAACAACTGAAGGAACATATTTAAACAGCATTATTTCAGTATCCTTCCTTGGTGCTTCGGCATTAACATGGGGATTATTGCTTGTGTTTATGGGCGGTGCAGGTAAGTCAGCCATGTTTCCTTTCCATATATGGTTACCAGATGCAATGGAAGGTCCAACTCCAGTTTCAGCATTGATACATGCTGCAACAATGGTTGTTGCCGGTGTTTATCTTGTTGCACGTTTATTCCCGGTATTCTCCATGTCGTGTCCTGCAGCATTAAATGTTGTAGCGTATATCGGAATATTCTCATCTATGTTTGCTGCAATTATAGCATGTACACAAACAGATATTAAACGTGTGCTTGCTTATTCAACCATGTCACAGATTGGCTTTATGATGTTTGCACTTGGAGTTTCAAGTTATAGCGGGGAAGCTGGTGTAGGTTTTATGGCATCCATGTTTCATCTTTTTACTCATTCTATATTTAAAGCATTATTATTCCTTGGTGCCGGTGCGGTAATTCATTATGTGCACAGCAATGAAATGAAAGATATGGGCGGTTTGCGTAAGTTAATGCCGATAACTCATATCACATTTTTACTTGCGTGTTTGGCAATTGCAGGCATTCCTCCATTTGCAGGCTTCTTCAGTAAGGAAGAAATATTAACTGCCTGCTGGAACTCAAACAAAATAATATTTGGAGCAGCGGTTATTACTGCTGGTTTAACTGCTTTTTATATGTTCCGTTTATACTTTGCTATTTTCTGGAATAAAGAATACAAATCACATAACCACGATTCATTGGAGCATCATCATGGTGAAGCACCGGGAACAATGCTGTTTCCATTAATCATTCTTGCTGCACTTTCTGTGGTTGCCGGGTTCGTTCCTTTCAGCAAATTAGTTACGGCTGATGGAATAGGTTTTGGAACTGAATTTCATTTAGGTTTTGCTATCGGTCCTGTATTGCTTGCTACGTGTGCCATTGCTCTAGCATATTATATGTATGCAAAAGAAAGTTTGGTTCCTCAAAAGGTGGCCGACAGTTTAAAAGGATTGTACACTGCCGCTTACAGGAAATTTTATTTTGATGAAATATATTTATTCATCACTAAGAAAATTATTTTCAATTTAATCGGTCGTCCTGCTGCATGGATTGATAAAAATATATTTGATGGATTTATGAATCTGCTGGCTTCAGTTACAGAATCTATATCTAATTTAATCAAATCATTTCAATCAGGTAAAGTTCAGGAATATGCCATTTACTTCTTTGCTGGCACGTTGGGATTCGTATTATTATTCATCTATTTATGGACTTAAAAATAAGAAATCATGGCAACAACTGAAATAATAAATTCTCTTAAGAACGCATTGACTGAGTTGCAGATTGCAGAAAAGGAATTAAATCGCCCTCATGAAGATGTTGTAAGTATGTCTGTTTGTTTTGGTGCTCGCAATTCGTTGAACAGTTTGTTAAAAACCTATTTGATGTGTAATAATATTGATTCTGCAGCA
>CAIRRW010000006.1 GCA_903881065.1 uncultured Bacteroidota bacterium | reverse complement strand
TATTTCTTTATGGGAATAGGTTTATTAGCGACTTTCTTTATGGCTGTTCAATATGCTGCAGAAGTAGCTTGGTCAGTTGCAGTAAAAAGAGTTTACGAGGCAGTTTCCTGTTATTTACCTGTAGGCGCTGTAATAATGTTTTTAATATTATTGGCAGGTCAGTTACACTTACATCATTTATATCAATGGATGGATCCTGCAGTTTATGATAAAACTTCTCCTAAATACGATGCTTTAATCACTCATAAACAAGGTTATTTCAGTCCAATTTTCTTTTGGACTAGAACAATTGCCTATTTAGTAATCTGGAATTTATTTCAAAGAGGTTTCCGTAAACGTTCTATCGAAGAAGATTTACAAGGAGGAACTGCTATTCATTATAAAAACATGGGTAAAGGTGCGTTATTCCTAGTATTCTTTGCAGTAACGTCTTCTACTTCTGCTTGGGATTGGATGATGTCATTGGATGTTCACTGGTTCAGTACAATGTATGGCTGGTATGCTTTTGCGGGCATGTGGATTTCAGCAATGACTACTATCTTGTTAACAGTATTATTCTTGAAACGTAAAGGATATTTGGCAAATGTTAATGATAGCCACATTCACGATTTAGCTAAATGGATGTTTGCAGTAAGTTTCTTGTGGAGTTATTTATGGTTCTGTCAATTCATGTTGATATGGTATACAAACATTCCGGAAGAAATTATTTATTTCCAAGACCGTTTACATAACTATGGATATATGGGATTAATGTGGACTGTTTTCTTTATGAACTTCGTATTCCCAATGGTATTATTAATGAGTCGTGATGCAAAACGTAACTATTACTTTATTGTAATTGTTGGTTGTATTATTCTTATCGGACATTGGTTAGACGTTTACAATATGGTGATGCCAGCAACCGTAAAAGGCGATCATCAATTAGGATGGTTGGAAATAGGAACAGCACTTGGTTTTGTGGGATTACTAATATTTGTAGTTCACAAATCATTGGCAAAAGCTCCATTGATGGTTCAAAAACATCCTTATTTGGATGAGAGTTTGCATCATCATTATTAAAATGGAATAAGGGTATCAGAAAGAAAAAGAAATATAACAATACAACAATTTAGATAGATATGATAAAGATTTTGATTTACGTTGCCGTAGTTTTAGCAGTATTTGCAATAGGCTATTTGGTAAGAGTATATGAGCTGGCAGCAGCTTTAAAAGGTAAAAAGGATCACGAAGTTACGGATGGCGATAATAGATTGATGGGTAGATTGATGCTTGCATTCTTATTTGTGTTATTTGCTTTTGTAATTTATAACTTGGAAAGTTATGGGCCAAGAACTTTGCCTGAGTCAGCTTCTGCACATGGTGTTGATTTAGATTGGTTATTTAACTTTAATATGATAATTCTTTTCATTGTATTTACTCTAACTCAGATTTTCTTATTTGTATTTGCTTTTAAATATTATGGCAGAACAGGGAATAAAGCAACATATATTGCTCATAACAATAAGTTGGAAATGATTTGGACAGTTATACCTGCTGTTGTTCTTGCAATCATAATTATTTTAGTATTGAAGAAATGGAATAAAATTACCGCACCAGCTACTAAGTATTAAATCTTTATTCAGTTAATTGCAAAACAATATTACTGGACAGTTCGATA
>CAIRRW010000005.1 GCA_903881065.1 uncultured Bacteroidota bacterium | reverse complement strand
GTTGCTAACGATAAATCTTGCTTCTTTGTAAGAATATAAGTTGGATTGCAACCACTCTTCCGCCTTCAAAAACTTCCGAATTAAAACAATAGGCTGACTAATATCATATTTTTAACGATTAAAGTATGATATTTTCGATGCATGTAAAGACGAATACTCTTTTTTATTTTCATCTGTTTTACAGTTGTTGAAGTAAAATCGCAAAACATAGGAATAAATGCAACTGGTGCAGCTCCTGATAATTCAGCTATGCTCGATATTGTTTCCAGCAATTTAGGTTTGTTGATTCCTCGTGTTGCGCTCACAGCATCCAATGCAGCAGGACCTATTACATCACCAACCACATCACTTATGGTTTACAATACTGCCACAGCAGGTACCATACCTAATGCAGTAACACCCGGTTTCTATTATTGGAATGGAACAAAATGGGTGTCGTTAAGTGGTGGTGCAAGCGGCAACAATTGGAGTATTACCGGCAATGCAGGTACATCAGAAGGAACAAATTTTATTGGTAATACAGATAGCGCAGCTATTGTATTTAAAGTGAATAATCATATTGCAGGTAGAATAGGATTGTTGAATAATGCCATAGATAACAATACTAGTTTTGGAAATTTAGCTTTATATAGAAACACAACTGGGGCAAATAACACAGCAATTGGAACACAAAGTTTAAATATTAATACTTCCGGAGGAAATAATACAGCGGTGGGCTATCAGTCTTTGCAAAGTCTTCAGTCAAGAAGTAATAATACAGCAATAGGGTGTAAATCGCTTTTTAATAATGGCAATAGTAATAATACTGCAGTGGGATACCAAACACTATATCAAAATACAACGGGAACTCATAACACAGGACTGGGCGTGGGTGCTCTTCAATCTAATGATTCAGGTAATGACAATGTGGCGGTAGGCTATTATGCTTTAAATGGAAATGCAGCATCTACTACAACTCAAGCACGAAATGTAGGTTTGGGAAGTTATGCAGGTTATAATAATCAGGGAGGAACTGACAACTTTTTTGCAGGATTAAATAGTGGCTTTACTAATTCTACTGGTAGTTTTAATCTTTTTGTTGGAAACCAATGTGGATACAATAATACTACAGGTGGATATAATTTATTTTTAGGTGATAGTGCAGGTTTTAGTAATACTGTTAAGTGGGATAATATCTTTATGGGACTTAGTGCTGGATACACAAATGCGAGCGGTGTTGAGAATATATTTTTAGGTAATCGTGCAGGGTATTATAATAATGGTAGTTATAATCTTTTTTTTGGATGGGAAGCAGGCATACATAATACTACAGGAGGATTTAATATATTTCTTGGAGCTGCTTCTGGCGCTAGCAATACCCAAGGGGCTAATAATGTTTTTTTGGGAGGCTTGTCTGGTATTTCCAATACTTCAAGTTCAAATAATACATACGTCGGTATTGGTTCGGGACAAGTTACAACAAGTGCAAATAACACATTACTTGGTTATTATTCTGGCAATAATACAGTAGGAGGAGCCAATAATACATTTGTAGGTTATTATTCAGGTACAGGTATTACTACCAATGGAGCCTACAATACATTTGTTGGAGCAAATACAAATGCAACAGGTGATTTTTCAAAATCATGTGCAATAGGTTACAATGCTAAAGTTGGTGGCAGTAATGTAATGGTATTGGGTGGTGTAGCAGGTTCGGGAGATGATGTAAACGTTGGTATTGGTGTTAGTAACCCAGTTGCTACCCTTGAAGTTAATGGAGATGGCAAATTTTATAATGGATTGGTAATCGATAACAGCAATTTAAATAGTGGTTCTGTTATGGCAAGTTCTCTTACTTTCGGAAGTGGCAGTGGAGAAGGAATAGGATCAAAAAGAACTGCAGGAGGAAACCAATATGGTTTGGATTTTTATACAGGATTTTCAAGAAGAATGTCTATAACTTCAGGAGGTAATGTTGGAATAGGAACCACAGCACCCAGTTTTCCGTTAGATGTAAATTTATCAACAGGAACTTATGCTCCAAACTATGCATTTTACGCCTATGGTGGCTCAGCGGTGACAGGCGTTTGGACAGGTGGCGATAATAATATTTCTATTCGAGCCTCTGGGCGTGTTCTTGCTACTGAGTTTGATGCATATAGCGATGCCCGAATTAAAAAAATATTGGGCATTACCAATAATATCAATGATTTGAACACCTTAATGAATATAAAAATTACCAACTATAAATACATCGATAGCATTGGTAAAGGCAACAGAACCTATAAAAAAGTAATAGCTCAGGAATTGGAAGCGGTATATCCAATTGCTGTGAGCAAACATACTGATGTGGTGCCTGATATATACCGCAAAACAGAGATTTGTGAAGGAAGAATATATTTACGGAACAATTTGAAAGTAGGTGAAAAAGTAAAGTTGATATTTGATAATAGTACCGAACTGGTGGAGGTGGAGCAGGCAGATGCAACTGGTTTTGTTGTTAATTCAAAAGCAAACGGCAATGTATTTGTGTTTGGCAGAGAGGTAAATGATTTTCGTACGGTGGATTACGAAGCCTTGTCAACACTTAATATTAGCGCAACACAGCAATTGGCAAAGGAAAATGTTGAGCTTAAGAAAATAGTGACAAAACAAAGCGAAACAATAGAACAACTAAAGGAAGATGTGAAAAATATTCAGGTATTGTTGAAAAGTAATAACATAATATTGAAACCTGATTTAAATATTAACGTATCAGTAGAGAAAAATAAGATTAATACAATCAAATAACTCTAACATTATGAAAATAAAAAGTATTCACTTAATTATTCCTGTTTTATGTATTATTAGCCTCAATATGTATGCTCAAACTCCGGCTCCTAGATTTTATAAGCCTGTAATGGGTGGTTCCAGTGGAGGAAACGAAATTGTAAAAAGCATTACTGGTGATAATGCAGGCAATATTTATGTTGCAGGGTCTTTCTCCAGCCAGAATTTTACTATTGGAGGTTTCACCTTAAATAACTCCAGTGGCTCCGGTTCTTCAGATGTTTTTGTGGCTAAATACAGCCCCGAAGGGTTAGTGTTATGGGCAAAGAGTGCAGGAGGTTCTCAAGCAGATTCTGCTGTTAGTATTGCAAAAGATATATCAGGCAATATATATGTTACCGGCACATTTAGCAGTTCAAATATTACGTTTGGCACAACTACACTTAGCAATACAAGTTCAAATACCAATGATATATTTATTGTTAAATATGATGTAAACGGAAATGTGAAATGGGCTAAAAAAGCAGGAGGAGCAAGTGATGATAATGTAACCGACATTGCCATTGATATTAATAATAATGTTTTTATAACAGGAAACTTCACCAGTGCTTCATTGACTTTCGGAACTTCAACGTTAACCAATGCAGGGGCGAATGATATTTTTTATACTAAATATGATACCAGTGGAGCAGTGCAGTGGGCGCATAGTGCATCAAGTTCGTTTGATGAATACGCAAAGGCGATTACTGCCGATGCAAGTGGCAATTGCTTTATTACCGGTAGTTTTGTAGGTCCCTCACTTACCTTTGGTACCATTACACTTACTGATAATGGGAATGAAAATCTTTACATTACAAAAGTTAATTCGGCTGGAACCGTAGTGTGGGCGCATCAAATGGGAAGTACTGCAAGTGATAAAGGTACTGATGTGATGACGGATGTAAGTGGTAATGTGTTTTTAACCGGCTCTTTCAGTAGTGCTACCATGAGTGATGATGCCAGCTCGTTTACATTAACAAATAATATACCCGGTAAGTTTGATATTTTTACTGTAAAATATACAACAGCAGGTACAGTGGCATGGGCAAAAAGTGTTGGTGGCAACGGCGATGAATTGGCTAGCGCTATTAATATTGATGCATGTGGTTATATTTACGTCTGCGGAAGTTTTAATAGTTCTACTCCTATAACTGTAGGTTCTACAGTGCTATATGATACCACTAATACTTCCAATGCGTTAATGCTTTTAAAATATGATGGGTCAGGCAATACTTTATGGGGCAAACAGGTAATAAGTACTGGTGGCAACCAAGGAACTGCAGTTTCAACCAGTTTTAATAATAATGTTATTGTTGCAGGATATACATCCAGTGCAAATGTGTATTTAGATGGCAATCATATTGCTAATTCAGATGCGTCAGGTACTACCAATGATTATTTTCTAACCAAAGTACAAACTACAGCAACCGATGTATATGTATATGTAACTAACTCCGCCTCTGCACCAATTAATTTCGGTAAGGTTTATTTATTTGCCCGTCAAACCAATTACCAATACCTCCATCCACAAGATTCAGTAACACTTTCGGGAACAAATATTGCTCATTTCTCAAAAGTATTAAACCTGAATTATTTTGTTAAAGTAATTGCTGATACAACTAATTATCATACTCAATATGTTACTACCTATAATGGTAATAAAACTTTATGGGATTCAATTGTAACTTGGCCACACAACTGTAATGCCAATGACAGTATATATATTACTATGGCTTCAAACTCAAATAATTCATCAACAGGACATGGTAAAATATCAGGTAAAGTAACCAAAGGCTCTGGATATGCAGGCATAAGTGGTATGGGTGTGCATCCAAAAACTATCGGCGATCCTGTTCCAGGTATTGACATAAAAATAGGTCATAATCCCGGTGGCGGACAAATGGTAACCAATACAACCACTGACATTAACGGTCAATATACTTTTAATAATATTAATGTTGGAGATTATAAAGTATATGTGGATATACCAGGATTAGGTAGAGATTCGACATATAATATCAGTGTTACTTCAATAGATACCATTTTTACACAGAAAAATTATATTGCTGACTCTAATAAAGTATATATTGATATAGTAACAGGTGTGCCGCTAACCAATACTGATGGGTTTATAAGTATTGCCCCTAATCCATTTCATGAGGAAACAACAATCACGCTGCCTCCCTCAAATAATCATCAGCCAACTACTATTCGAATAATGGATATTGTAGGTAATGAAATTAAATCAGTAATTGTAACTGAATCGAAGAGTTATATTTTGGAGCGAGGTAATATGAATGCAGGAATTTATTTTGTTCAGATAATCACATCGGAAAGAGAAATAATAAATAAGAAGATCGTAATTCAATAAAAGGACACATAATTCAAATAAAAACTTGATATTTGTTCTGAAATGAAGTTTATTGTTACGATACTATTTTTATTTTCATTTGCCTCCTATTCACAAATCGTGCTGCATGGTGGAGGTAAGATTAAGATAAATGGCGGCATATCATCATCGCCAATATTTATGGTGCTGAATAATTCGCCTGCCACACCAATAACAACAAGTGGAACAAGTGACGGTATTATAATGGAATCGGAATATAATCGGTTGCAATACAATTTAAAAACGGGCACTACTGCAATTACAGTTCCTTATATGTCAAACGCATTGGAACAATTTCCTCTTACACTTACACCTACAACCAGCGGGATTGGCAGTGGCAATATTCGTTTTTCTAGTACAGTGGCACCAACACGGTCATCTGGATGGGATAATACATCCTATCTTCCGTCAGATGTAGCCAATATGGGAGCCCCTTCAGTCACTAATAATTCGGCGAAATCAATTGATAGGTTCTGGATTATTGATGCGAATAGCTACACTACAAAGCCTGCTGTTACGTTATCGTTTACCTATATTGATGCAGAGTGGCAAACCAATGCAGGCAACAGTATTATTGAAAGTAATTTACAAGCTCAGCGGTTTAATAGTACAATTAATGATTGGGAGGGGTATTCTACTTTTCCTCCAACGGGTACAATAAATATTGTATCAAATACTTTGTCCGGAGTATCTGTTCAGCCTACAGATTTCTTTCGTTCTTGGACATTAAATGACAATTCAGTTCCTTTGCCTATCGAATTATTATATTTTGAAGCAACGTGTACAAATGGTAAAATGACATTTAATTGGTGTACTGCTTCTGAAACGAACAATAACTATTTTACAATTGAAAAATCATTGGATGCCAACAGCTTTCAATTGTTAGGAACAGTTCAAGGCAGTGGAACATCAACAGTTAAACATTGCTATTCATTTGTAAATAATTCAAATGAATCCAATATAACTTATTACAGATTAAAACAAATTGATATTAATGGCAATTATAAATACTCTAATATTATATCGGTAAATTGCAGTAACGAAAATACGTCAGACTTTAATGTGTTTCCAAATCCAAATAATGGTGCATTTGCAATTGTCTCCAGCGAAATGGGCATTTATACAATAGTAAATGAAATAGGTCAAACGGTCCAGCAAATAGCTATTAATGAGGCAAACAATCTACAGGCAAACATCAATGGTTTACGTGCGGGTATTTATTTTATTATTGGCAAAATGAATGATTTTGTAGTTACTAAAAAAATGGTAATTACAGATTAAAGTAATATTGTATTATATTTCTTCATTATTCTTCTTTGAAATTAACATCAGCCCAACAAACGTTAATAAGCCATTTACAATAAGCATTTCAAATCCGAAGCGATATCCATTAAGTAGTTCTTTCGAATAGTTATTTAATAATATACAAACTACTGGAGAAATAATACAAATAAGCGGCACGAGTTTATCATGCACCTGCTTTTGGGTAAACAATCCAAATGAGTACAATCCGAGTAAAGGGCCATATGTATAACCAGCCCATGTGAAAAGATTAGTGATTACTGCATCGTTATTTACAAGTTTAAAAATTACAATTACGATTAATAATATTCCTGCAAACGTAAAATGTACTCGGTGTCGAATCTTCTTTTTCTCTTCTTCAGTTTTTGTTTCATCATCTTTCAATCCCAAAAAATCAATACAAAAAACAGAAGTTAAAGCAGTAAGTGCGCCGTCGGCACTTGGATATGCAGCAGAAATTAAACCGATGATGAAGAAAATTCCTGACAGTAATCCTAATGAATGAAGGGCAATATTAGGAAATACATTGTCGGATACTATTTTCATATTAGCATCGACTAGGAGAGGAGTTCCTCTTTCGGCAGCATATATATATAACAATGCACCAAGAACAAGAAACAAAATATTGACAAGTAATAATACAAATGTAAATGTCAACACATTCTTTTGTGCTTCGCCCACATTTTTGCAGGAGATGTTTTTTTGCATCATTTCCTGATCTAAGCCAGTCATTGCAATAGCTATAAACATACCGCCAAAAAACTGTTTAGGGAAAAAGGATTTCAGTTTCCAATCAGTAAATACCACCTGCGAATAACTGGAATGTGTGATTTTATCATAAATGCCAGAAATGTTAATATGCAATTCATTCATGATGAAAATTATTGACAGTATAACAGAGAGTAACATAAATGTGGTTTGAAGTGTGTCAGTATAAACAATTGTTTTTACTCCCCCCTGATAAGTATATAATAAAATGAGAGCAAGAAACACTGCAACTGTAACATAGAAAGGTACTCCGAGTTCGTCGAAAACAAATGTTTGTAATACATTTACAACTACATATACTCTGAAAGCAGAACCTACAGTTCGTGACAATATAAAAAAGAAAGCTCCGGTACGATAGGAATAATGTCCAAAGCGCTGCTTCAAATACGTGTAAATAGATGTGAGATTAAGTCTGTAATATAATGGCAGCAATATATACGCAATTACAACATACCCGAACAAGTAACCTAGTACAACCTGAAAATAACTGAATTGTCCATTGAAACTATCCAATCTGCCAACTGTGCCTGGTACCGAAATAAATGTAACACCGGAAAGGGAAGCTCCGATCATTCCATACGCAACAAGATACCATTTTGAAGAACGATTACCTACGAAATAGCTTTCGTTATTCGCTCCACGAGAAGTAATCCATGTTACTCCAAAAAGTAAGATAGAATAAGCAATTAGGCAAATAAGAATTATTGTTGAAGACATATTCTAAATTTATATTTTTAAATTATGAATTGTAAATAATGTTATACTTTTGCATACTTGAATTATCAGCACAAAGAAAAGTAAATAAATAGTATATACAACCATTGTTTAGGAAAGTATATCAACAAAGATGTACACACTGTAAATTTTAAATCTTTCAACTACTAACAATATTATGTGCGGCATAGCAGGGGTAATTACTTTTAATGAAATAGGGAAACGATACTTACCAAAAATAAGTTCGGCTACTGCTTCGCTAATTAAGCGTGGCCCAGATGGTGAAGGGTTTTATACTGGTGATATTATCGCTTTAGGGCATCGACGGTTATCAATAATTGATACAAGTTCTGCTGCATCGCAACCATTTACTGATGCTTCTGGAAGGTATACAATAGTGTTCAACGGCGAAATATTTAACTATAAAACACTTCGGAAACAACTAGAAGGTAATGGCGTAATTTTTAAATCT
>CAIRRW010000004.1 GCA_903881065.1 uncultured Bacteroidota bacterium | reverse complement strand
TGCCGTACCAATCCATACTTTTCCATCCTTATCCTGAATAGTTTTATAAACTCGAATATCAGGCAATCCATTTTTATCAGTAAGATTTAAAAATGATTTACCATTATAAATGCTTAATCCGCCATTGGTTCCAAAAAGTATGTTTCCATTTTTTAATTCAGTAATTGAAAAAACAACATTGTTTATTAAGCTGTCGTTTTCGGTGATATTTGTAAATCTATTTCCATCATATCTACTAACCCCGCCATTATTAGTACCGAACCAGATATTTCCATTATGATCCTGACACATCGATAAAATCTGCGACTGTGCCAAACCGTCTTCCACATTAAAATTTCGGAAATCATACGTCTGCGCAAAAGAATATTTTGTGACAAACAAAATAATAAGAACAATTATTTTCAGGAGGCTTTTCATACTTTGTCAAAAATAGAAAAAATAGTAATCAGAATAAGGATACTTTATTGAAATAATAAAGTATTTACATAACAGCTTTAAAGTAGATTATTCGGGGCGAATAAATAGAAACAATATTTTAACAAAGCCGGAATCTGTTATGATTCCTTATTCACTTAAATACTTTTCTTTAATACTATTGATGTGATGAGCAGTATGACCGGCAATCATAAATAACATAGCTCTAACAGAAACATTATTTCCGTTTGCATTGCCTGTTTCATTTAATGCCGATTCATCAAAATGCTTGAATAATGAGATATTGGATTCTCGAGCTACACCGAAAGAATGTGCTAAATCATAGATTGAGATTTTATCGAAATTGGCATGTTCCACATAACTATTTTCATCAAAGCCGGATAAAGGAGTTTTATCTTTACGGGCAAAACGCAATGCACGATATGCCATTATTCGCTCTGTATCTATTATATGTCCGATAACTTCTTTGGGTGTCCATTTGCCTTCTGCGTATCTATAATTTTCTTTCTCGTCACTAATTCTTGATATCAATTCCAGCATTTGAATAATTTGTGCATCAAGAACTTTTAAAATATCATCGGATGCTATTAAATCAATATATTTTTGATAGTAGGCGGGGTATTCGCTCGGTAAGGGTCGTTTCATAAAATAAGAAAGATCAATTAAGTCGTTGTGGAGTTATAAGTTCAAATTCGGGTATAATAACTTTAAATCGTGTTTTATCTATTGTGCGTTCCATTAAGTAGGTGCCGCACATTTTGCCCATATCGGTTGTCAGGCTACACGCTGATTCGTATTCAAATATTTCGCCAGGCTCTAATACTGGTTGCTCTCCCACTACTCCTTCGCCATCAACTTCGCTGTATTCACTGCTTGAATCAAATATTTCCCAATGACGGGAAATTAACTGTACAGTATATTCACTTATATTTTCGATGGTAATACGATAAGAGAATAGGAAATGACGATGTTCTACAACTGAATGTTCTCTTTGAAATTTCGTTTCCACACTTATATCTATTCCGTGTGTTACTTTATTGGCTTGTGTTCCCATAACATTATAATTTATTTATGTTTGGATAATGCGATGCAATATTAAACATTTCTTTTTCATACCGACAATTATTATGCTAAAATGATTTCTATTATTTATTTTAAGCGGTTAATCATTGAAATATGTTGTTGGAAAATATATTTAAGGTTCTGAAAGATTTCCTGCGGAACTTTTTATTTTAAACCTAATTTTAGCAATAAAAAAAGTCCCGAATTTCTTCGGGACTTTTTTGTTTAGTTTAAAGTTAAAAAGTTGAAAGTTGTAAAGTTGTGTTTCT
>CAIRRW010000003.1 GCA_903881065.1 uncultured Bacteroidota bacterium | reverse complement strand
TTTTTTTTTTTATTTTTTCGCTGCGCGGCAATGGCAAAAAAAGGATACTTCACGCGGGTCGGGCGCAGTTGGAAGTTTATCGTTCTCCTCACCTTTTCCATACCAACACAAAAACCTGACATGTTATTTTATGCGAATAATCAAAGTAAATAATAAGCCATAGACCCAAATTGTTTACTTTTCTCCTTTGTTGGTCTTCCTTTAAGCTAGCAGAAACTTGCCTTTTACTGGTGTTTTTTCACCTGCAAACTTTCTAATCTTTCTCTCGCAAAAATATTTATTAAACTACATTTCCCACCCCTAATTTTCAAATTTGTGAATCTGTGGCATCTCCTTCCTCTCTTTGTCACTCTGTGCCTCCTCCTTTTTTCTCTGTGTAACAAAAAAAGCCGAAGGCTTCAATCATAATTGTAAATCAAAAATCGTATTTAACCCTAACCAATCATAACAAATCCGCGTTCCAATCCCCCATTCACCAAAAAAAAATCCCCCCATTTCTCAACAGCAGGATGCGTAAATTCGTATCAATTAGTTATCCGTACACTACGCCACTGCAATCTTCAAATACTTCACCACTACCTTCTTTCCACTAGCATTAGTAACCACAATTTTTTCACCCGTACCCAACAAATCCGCTTTCACCACCTCAAGCATTTCATTATACACCAAAAGCGCTCCAACAGAACAAACACCCGTTTTCAATACCTGTCTGCACACCATCACCGTCACACCCTTCGTCATCAAAGTAAACTGCATTTTATATTTCGCAGGTACCTTACTCGCAACAACCCTCGAAGCAAATTCTTTAATACTTAAATTCCTTGCTTTTTTATCCTTGCTCGGCTCCACACTCTTCTTAATACCCGCAAAAGTGGCACGTTTAGCAAGTTCCTTATCACTTATACTTTTTGCATACGTCCTTATAGCGGCAATTAGCAACATACAAGTTGCCATAAAAGTATCAACCAAAATTTTATCATCACCACTCAGTGTATTAATATCCTGGCTCGTATCAATCGTTTTATTATTTAATTTCCATGCATTAGTATATGCATCCTTAAAATTGCCCTGCATCGTAGTCGTAAACCCTTTACTATCCAATGCAGTAGCATTGCTGTCTTTATTAATAGCCGCAAAAGTTACAGCATAACTCGTATTAAACAAACCAATATTTTTATTGGTAATACTCCTGTTCAAAGCCGCAATCCCAAAACTACCCTTATTTCCCGATAAAGTACCCGCCACAATACACTTATCCACAGCATATCCCAGCACCGCAGTTAGCGGAATTTCACTATCCATTAATTTATTCCGCTTTTCAATATCACCTTTCATCTGCTTCCGCAAACCCGGTGTGCCCACCATATCTTCCACAGCCTGTTTTTGCACATCAAAAACATCAGCCGTCCAGGTATCCTTAAAATCAGCATCAAGCCCAACAACGCCTGCATAATTAGCTCTAAACAAAGCTCTCAAAACATTCCCAAAGGGAACAACATCTTCAATTTTTATATTCATTTTTTTAAAGGTTTTTCATCAGCACAATTTCTTGTCCCGACCCTGCGCCCGTTTTTTTAGAAAAAACACAAGTAGTTAATACTATCTTTTTGGCCGCAGGATACCTTTTCAGGCGGTAATCTCTATTAGAGTCTCACACAGGTTCTTCAAGTGAGCATGCAAATTTACCAAACTAATCCATACCACAACGTTTTATTAAATTAATAATCAATCTCAAAGAATATTATTTTCATCACACCTTAATCCCTTCTTTAAAATAAAAGCAAATACTATATAGCATTTATACAGTACGTCACACATAGTCACCCCTCTCCTTTTTTCAAGGAGAGGGGCAGGGGGTGTGGTCTAAAAAAGAAACATCGAAGTGCAAAGATTCACTTCCGCAGTCATCAAATCGACTCCCGCAGTCATCAAATCGACTCCCGCAGTCATCAAATCGGCCCCCATTGTCATCAAATCCACTTCCGCAGTCATCGAATCCACTCCCGCAGTCATCAAATCTACCCCCGCAGTCATCAAATCGGCCCCAAAATTATCTCACGCCAGCTTCGCGCCTACCTTTGAAAAACAATACCACTAAACAAGCCACCTAAAATTTCATAAATAACTCTACACTTCCAACTGCGCCTGACCAGTGCGAAGTATCCTTTTTTTGCCTTTGCTGCGCAGCGAAAAAAGAAAAGAAAAAAAGATACCGCCTGAGTGCAGGGACGAACTTGATTAATGGCAGAAAGGAGATTCGCCCAAAATAGTAGTTTGATTATATTTATCTTCCGTTTTTGAAAGTATCTTTGCATAAAATTAAAACAATGAGAAGAATACTACTGCACGTTATTTTGTTTATGTCCTTTGCTGCCTACGCGCAGGAATCCGCTATACCTACCTTGACAAGTACAATATATGACCCTGCGGCTGTGAAGGGATATTTTTGTTTCGGTGTAAGTAATAATTTAATAATACTCGACAATAAGGGGAGCATAGTGTATTACCGCCCTGTGAAGGAGATATTTGATTTCAGGGTTATTCCGGATAATAAGATGCTGGTAACTATTAAAAATAGATCTTATATAATGGATACTACTTTTAAGGTGCTGGATTCGCTTACATGTAAAAACGGATGTCAGAATGATGCACACGACCGAAGTGTATTGCCAGACGGACACAGGATATTGTTGTGTGATGAACGAATAAAAATTGATTTGAAAAAACATCCTGAATGGAAAGCAAGATGTTTACGTGATACTAACGGGATTGCTGCCAGTGTGATTCAGGAGCAGGATGCTGATAAAAATATTGTTTTTGAATGGCACGCGAAAGACCATTTCAGCCTTGCCGAGATGGATACTTTTTATGATGCCAATACACCTATACCACAATTAACACATAGCAATGCTTTAGAGTTGGATTATGACGGTAACATATTATTATCGTCACGAAACTTTAATGAGATAACAAAAATTAATCATAAAGATGGTTCGATAATTTGGAGGTTGGGAGGTAAATCAAATCAGTTTAAATTTGTGAATTGCCCTGTTCCATTTTACGGCCAACATAACATAAAACTTTTGCCCAACGGACATTATACGCTTTTTGATGATGGCCAACATAATGTTTCGCATGGTGCAAGGGCTTTGGAATTTGAGCTTGATCAGGTGAATAAGATATTTACTTTGGTATGGAGTTATACGTATGATGAAGATATGTCGTGCAATGGGCGAGGAGGAGTGCAGCGATTGCCCGACGGTAATACCTTGGTATGTTATGGAAATCCTACATGGAGTGAACTTATGTTTGTGGTGGTTAATGCCAAACGAACAAAGATAATGCAGGTGGAAGGTTCGATAGGTGTATATAGAGTATCAAATATTACTAAGTTGCCTTTTAAACTTAAACGTCCGGTAATTACTTGTTATGATTCGGCAGGTGTTAAGTACCTGGAGGCAAGTGCAGGATACAAATCATATAAATGGAGCACCGGCGACAGCACCAGAACAATAGCAGTGAAGGAGGCAGATAGTTATTCGGTGTATGTGCCCCATGAACATGGAGGGTTTGTAGGCTCAGAGAAATTTACTATTACTGATATTTTACGACCATGTACTCCAAGAGTGCCTGTTAATAAGAATAGTAAGGATGGTAAAACTGGGAAATAAAACGTTAATTATATAAACAAAACATAATACATCATGAAGAAAAATTTATCAATTATCAGTATACAAAATGGCAAAATGCTTTTATGCATTGGAATATTCTTTTTTATGAATTCAATATTTTCATTCGCTCAATGTTCCAACGTGGATCAAAGTCAATTAAATTATAATGGTGGCACTAGTGCCCGTAATTTATCTCAATACACAGTTTGGCAAAGTTTTACTTCGGGAGTAACAGGGACATTTTGTAAATTGTATGTAGGATTTTTTAATGCAATGACAGGTACTGGCACTTTAAATATATTTGCAGGAATAGGTACTGCAGGCGCATTGCTGCAAACACAGACGGTAACGGTATCCGGTACCAGTAACTTTTTTCAGAGCTTTAGTGTTTCAGTGCCTGTTACTTCCGGTTCGGTTTATACTTTTCAATTTATCCCTGCGCAAGGTGGCGGTTTGCCTGATCCGTATGGCGTGCAGATAGAAAATCCCGGGACTTATTCGGGAGGGCAAATGGAGTTAACTGATCCTTCGGGAACGTATATAACAGGTTTTGATATGGTATTTAAGACTTATGTTACTTTATCCACAGGTGTTTCAATAAGTTTGGTGAATGAAACTTCATTAAAAATAATTCCGAATCCGTTTGTGAATGAAACAGTAATACAAAGTCCTTTTAATTTAACCAATGCAACATTGTCAATTTATAATGTATTAGGACAGGAGGTGAAAACTATATTGCATATTACAGGGCAAGAAGTAATTGTAACACGAGAAAATCTGAGAGAAGGAATATATTTAATTATGCTTACTGAGAATAATAAAACAATAACTATTGATAAGTTTGTTATCAATAAATAATTGATTAAGATGTTAATTGGAAACTGTTATTATAATTGTGGAAATTGTAAAACAAACTGACAAAATATGAGTAAATATTTAAGTTTGTTTTTAATAAAGTGTTTTCTGATTCTACAATTCATTCCTTTATTTACAATAGGACAAACCAAAGATTCAATCCGCTCCCAATATTTTCGTCAACGCGACTTTGGTAAGTATTTGATTTCTGATATATATGCACCAACATCGGAAGTACAAATTGTTGCAGGATCAAACCTGCGAGAATATAATATCGATTTAGCACGAACGAATAATTATTTGCCATACAATCAAACAAACTTTGGAGCTGAAATTCCAATCTTTACCAAGGTAAAATATACTGACAACTGTTTAAAATATAAGTTTTCAATTTCTGCCCCAATTTGTGCAAGGGTATGGTTTGATTTTACAGAGCCAAGTACAGCGCCAATACTTAATACTGACTATCAGTTTGCAATACTTGAATTTAATTATTTAAAAACGTTTGAATCTAATCGCATAAAAAATATAGCAATTAAGTTGCTTCCTTATTTTCATGAGAGCAGCCATTTGGGAGATGAAATAACTTTGTTCAGAAGGCTGGATACTGTGCCGGTTGTCTGGGCAAATGTATCGTACCAAACATCGGAACTAGCTGTAACGATTAACGATGCAAATGGAAGGTTGACAAATAATACTTCGTTTAAATTAGGAATAAAAATATTGCAGAATACTTCGCATGGTTGGTATTCGATACGAAACGATAAAGGTGATACAGCGGAATTCATTAAATCTAATCATATTATAGAAAGTTATTTTCAATGCCAGAATCAGGCAAGTAAAGGTTGGCTTGCCAACGATAGATTTATAAGGGTAATGTCATTTGAATTGAGAGAAAGAGTTCAGTACGGATATCCTACTTATCCTGAAAAAAAGGACTATTATAAGGACTGGACTAGTTATTCTGCTAATGAAAAAATAAGTTTGTGTTTTAATGGATATCTTGGTTGGAAGTTTAACTTCTCACAAAATCTTATTCCCAAATTTGGTGCCTATTTGAGAGTGTATGAAGGAATAAATCCATATGGGCAATTCAGGAATATATCAAATTATCAGTTTGTTGGTTTATCAATGATTTATGAGAACTAGTAAATGAATAATACTTATTTTGGCAGCTTATATTGACGATGAAATTTATTAATAATTTAAACTAATAAAAGCTATGAATATTTCAAATAATATAATATTAATAACCGGTGGCGCTTCAGGAATAGGACTTGGACTTACGGAAAGATTTATAAAAGAAAACAATACTGTAATTATCTGCGGCAGGAGGGATGATGTATTGGAAAATGTAAAAGTAAAACTTCCTTCAGTTATAACAAGGAAGTGTGATCTGAGCGATGCCAAGGAAAGAGAAGAACTCTATAATTGGATATCAGAAAATTATGGTAACTTGAATGTACTTATTAATAATGCAGGAATTCAGCAATGGGTTTCGCCTATTGATGACAATTTCTTCGAGCGGGCGAAATCGGAAATCGAAATAAATATTGAAGCTCCGTTACATTTAACTTCTTTATTTATAAAGATGAAATCCTTGACAACAGTAATTAATATTACTTCAGGATTATCATTTGTGCCACTTACTAAAGTGCCTGTATATTCAGCTACTAAGGCTTTCTTCCATTCGTTTACACTTTCCCTTCGGCAGTTAATGAAGGAAAAGAACATTGAGGTGATTGAGGTTATACCTCCTGCACTTAATACTGACCTTGGTGGCAAAGGCTTACATGACTATGCTGCGCCTGTAAGTGACTTTATAGCTGCAGTATTTGAGCAGTTAATAGAAGGTAAAACGGAAGTTACTTTTGGATTTAGTGACCAAATGGTAAAGGCAGGGCCAGAAGACCTGAAGAAAGCTTTTGAAAGAATGAATACTCCAAGCTAAAAGCGATTTATTTCTATTCAATATGCACCACTAATCCTTTTAAATATTCTCCTTCGGGATGAAAAATATTTACGCAATGGTCAGGCGGTTGGGAGAGGTGATGAAGTACTCTTACGTTACGTCCTGCCTCAATTGCTGCAGCCATAACCGTTGAATTAAAAGTGTTTTTATCAACTACCTGAGAGCAGGAAAAAGTGAATAACAAACCACCCGGTTTTATTTGTTTTATTGCTTCATAGTTCAGCCGTTTATATCCCATAATTGCATTGTGCTTAACATTCTGGTGCTTCGCAAATGCAGGAGGATCAAGCACAATAATATCATAGGTGTTTTCGCGATGTTTTAAAAAGTCAAACGTATCTACTGCAAATGATTGATGGTTTTTTATGTTGTTCAGTTCAATATTCCTATCCGTTAATTCAATTGCTTTTTTCGAAATATCTGTTGAATGAACCTCTGTAGCTCCACCATTAGCAGCGTATACAGAGAATCCTCCTGTGTAACAAAACGTATTTAGTACAACTTTGTTTTTGGAATAATGCCCCAGTAGTTCTCTGTTTTCGCGTTGATCAATAAAGAAACCAGTTTTTTGACCTCCTTCCCAATCTACAAGAAATTTATTGTTGTTCTCCAAAGCAACAGTCTCAATTGCCGTGTCATTCCTTTTCCAAAAATAGCCATTGGTAGCTTTTACAGGAGCTTGCTTTGGCATTGTTTCCTCACTTTTGTCATAAACAGCGTTTAATTTATCACCATATATTTCCTGAAGAGCTTTAACAAATTCATCCCGTATTAAATATAAACCGATGGAATGGAATTGGAATACTGCGGTGCCGTTATAATAATCAATAATGAATCCGGGCAATCCATCACCTTCACCAAAACATAAACGATAACAATTGGTGGCAGGATTGTCAACCAAATTTAATTGTCTGCGGAAATTAAAAGCAGCTTGTATTTTAATTTTCCAATAGTTGTAATCGGGTACAACTTCGGTAAATGAGAACATTCTAACTGCAATGGAACCTATTTGAAAGTGTCCCATCCCCAGAAATTCATTTTGGGCAGAAAAAACCTCTACTATATCGCCCTCTTTTACATCTCCAGTAAACTTTTTAATTGCTCCTGAAAATACCCACGGATGAAACCGATGTAAGCTATGGTCTTTACCGCTTGTTAAAATAACTTTTATCATTTGTTGATTCTTATTATAATGTTATTTGATGATTGGCGCGAAGATACTAATATTGAGATTGAGGAGGTAGATTGTTTTCTCTTAATAAGAAAGTTAATGTTTCATAACTTATAGTTTTATTACCTTTGCACAAATTTGAAAAGTATGATAAAACAAATCTCTATTGCTCTTATTGTTGTTATAACATTAATAGGATCAACTGCAAAGGCACAAACTAGCTTTTATGATTTAAAAGCTAAAACGATAGATGGTAAGGAATTTAACTTTGCGGACTTAAAAGGGAAAAAAGTATTGGTGGTGAATACTGCCTCTAAATGTGGATTTACCCCACAATATGAAGATTTAGAGAAATTGTATGAGAAGTATAAAGATAAGAATTTTGTAATTATTGGTTTCCCTGCCAATAATTTTATGCATCAGGAGCCAGGAACTAACACTGAAATAAAAGAATTTTGCTCTAAGAATTTTGGCGTTAGTTTTCAGATGATGGAAAAAATATCGGTAAAAGGGGATGATATGAACGCAGTTTATCATTGGCTTACTGAGAAAACATTGAATGCTAAAATGGATTCGAGTGTAAAGTGGAATTTCCAAAAATATATGATTGATGAGAAAGGTAATTTGGTTGATGTGGCTTTTTCAAATGAAAAGCCAATGTGTGATAAAATTGTAAATTGGATTGAAGGAAAATAAATAAGATTTTATGAAATTAGACATTCTTGCTATAGGTATTCATCCTGATGATGTGGAACTTTCCTGTTCGGGAACCATATTAAAGCATATTGCGTTAGGCAAAAAAGTGGGTATTCTCGATTTAAGTTCTGGCGAGTTGGGCACTCGAGGCAGTGGAGAGTTACGTTTGTTGGAGGCTGCTGAAGCTGCAAAAATATTAGGTGTAAGTATTCGAGATAATTTAGGGATGGCTGATGGGTTCTTTATTAATGATAAAGAACATCAGTTAGAAATAATAAAGAAAATTCGTGCATATCAGCCTGAAATTATTCTTTGTAATGCTGTAGCTGACCGCCATCCAGACCATACCCGTGCTGCACAATTGGTAGCGGAAGCCTGCTTTTATAGTGGCTTAAGACGGATTGAAACAACATTAAACGGTGAAAGTCAAAATAGCTGGCGACCGAAAGTTATATATCATTATATACAGGATAGGCACCTTAAACCTGACTTCGTAATAGATGTTACAGAATTTGTGGATAAAAAGATGGAAGCAATAAAGGCTTTTAAATCACAATTTTATAATCCTGATTCAAAGGAACCGGAATCCCCAATATCAGTTAAAAACTTCCTGGAAGTAGTAACTTCAAAGATGTCAATCTTCGGGAGAGATGCCGGATATGTGTATGCCGAAGGTTTTACTGTAGCCCGAACGATGGGGGTTGTTAACTTGTTTGATCTGAAATAGAATTTTATCTCGTTTTCTTACCTATATTATAGTAGTAGATCAAAATATGTATAATAGGAGGTAGAAAAGTTAAGTTGAATTGGATCCTCGAACCCTAAATTTAAATTACCTTAATATTAATTGCTAGCTAATTGGTTTATAACCAATAAAAATATATTTTCAACAGAACGTTGTTTATATAAATATATTTTATACTTTTGCCCTCCCTAAAAAAAGCGGAGGTGTATTTAGTTAATATATAATTGATAACAAAATGAAAGTAAGAGTATCAGTAAAGAAAAGAAGCGCAGACTGCAAAATCGTGCGTAGAAAGGGTGTCTTGTATGTAATCAACAAGAAAAATCCTAAGTTTAAACAAAGACAAAAATAAAATTATATAAACGATGGCAAGAATTGCGGGTATTGATTTACCAAACAACAAAAGAGGCGAAATTGGCTTAACATATATTTTCGGGATTGGACGTAGTACAGCTCGTAAAGTATTAAAAGAAGCAGGTATTGATTATGATACAAAAGTTTCGGAATGGAACGATAAACAGTTAACTGATATTCGTAACATTTTGACTGAAAAATATAAGTTAGAAGGAGCTTTACGTTCTGAAGTTCAGTTGAACATTAAACGTTTGATGGACATTGGCAGCTACAGAGGTATCCGCCATCGTTTGGGTTTACCTGTTCGCGGACAAACAACAAAAAATAATGCACGTACCAGAAAAGGTAAACGTAAGACAGTTGCGAACAAGAAAAAAGTAACTAAATAATAAATTAACCGGTTAACGTTACAGTTAACGATCAACAAAAAATAAATGGCAAAAACAAATCAACAAACTACGGCAACAAAAGCGGTAGCTAAAAAAAGAGTTGTAAAAGTAGACGCTGTAGGGCAAGCCCACATCAATGCTACCTTTAACAACATTATTATTTCTTTAACTAATAACGCTGGACAAGTTATTTCTTGGTCAAGTGCCGGTAAAATGGGATTCCGTGGTTCTAAAAAGAATACTCCTTATGCAGCTCAATTAGCAGCTCAGGATTGTGCTAAAGTGGCTCACGATTTAGGTTTAAGAAGAGTGAAAGTGTTTGTTAAAGGGCCAGGTGGTGGTCGTGAATCTGCAATACGTACCCTTGCAGGAGCAGGTATTGAAGTGAGTGAAATTATGGATATCACTCCGATTCCTCACAACGGATGTCGTCCTCCAAAAAGAAGACGTGTTTAGAAATTCGAAATAATAATATCTAAATACTAACAATAATAATATAAAATTCAACAAATAAAATGGCAAGATATATAGGTCCGAAATCAAGAATTGCAAGAAAGTTTAAAGAACCAATTTTTGGTTTTGATAAAGTCTTAGAAAAAAAGAATTACCCTCCGGGAATGCACGGATTGTCAAAAAAACGTGCAAAACAATCTGAATATTCTGTTCAGTTGCAGGAAAAGCAAAAAGCAAAATATACTTATGGCATTTTGGAGCGTCAGTTCGAAAAGATCTATAATATGGCTCAACGTGCTCACGGAGTTACAGGTGAGGTATTATTGCAATTAATAGAATCTCGTATTGATAATGTTGTTTATCGTATGGGTATTGCTCCTACGCGCAGTGGTGCTCGTCAGTTGGTGAGCCACCGTCACATTACAGTTAATGATAAAGTGGTTAATATTCCTTCTTATATATTAAAAGCAGGTGATGTTGTTGCAGTTCGTGAACGTTCAAAAACTATGGAAGTAATATCTATTTCTGTTGCAAAAGCAGCAAATATTTATCCATGGATGGATTTTGATAAATCTACTTTAACTGGTAAATTTATTTCAATTCCTGAAAGATCACAAATTCCAGAGAATATTAAAGAACAACTTATTGTCGAGCTATATTCTAAATAATTAGTTCATTGGTTTAGTAGTTTACTGAGTCGTTGGTCAATAAGTAATACAATAAATAATTTAACAAATAAAAATAAAATAAAACATGGCAATTTTAGCTTTTCAAAAACCTGACAAGGTAATAATGGTTAACTCCAGCGATACTGAAGGACAATTTGAGTTCCGTCCTTTGGAACCTGGTTACGGTATCACAGTAGGAAATGCACTTCGCAGAATTTTATTGTCATCACTTGAAGGACACGCAATAACAACTGTAAGAATAGAAGGAGTTAGTCACGAATTTTCTACTATAAAAGGTGTTACTGAAGATATTACTGAAATAATACTGAACTTAAAACAAGTTCGTTTTAAAAAGCAAATTGATTCAACTGATTATGAAAAAGTAACTATCAATGTTACTGGAAAAACTCAGTTAACAGCAGGCGATATTGGTAAATTTACAAATGGATATCAAGTATTAAATTCTGACTTGGTTATCTGTAATATGGAATCAAGTGTGAAATTGAAAATCGAAATCACAATTGATAAAGGACGTGGTTATGTACCTGCAGAGGAGAACAAACCTACAACTGGTCATGCTGGTATCATTCCAATTGATTCTATTTATACTCCTATTAAAAATGTTCAATACAGCATCGAAAACTTCCGTGTTGAGCAAAAAACGGATTATGAAAAATTGGTAATGAACATTGTTACCGATGGTTCTATTCATCCAAAAGAAGCTTTGAAAGAAGCAGCTAAAATTTTGATTCACCACTTCATGTTGTTTTCTGACGAACGTATCACAATGGATACTGAGGAGAAGATGGCTACTGAAGAGTTTGATGAAACATCATTACACATGCGTCAGTTATTGAAAACTAAATTAGTTGATATGGATTTGTCCGTTCGTGCATTAAATTGCTTGAAAGCTGCAGATGTAGAATCATTAGCTGACTTAGTTTCTTTTGCTAAGCATGATTTATTGAAGTTCCGCAACTTCGGTAAAAAATCATTAACAGAATTAGAAGATTTAGTTCAGAACAAAGGATTGACTTTTGGAATGAACTTGGCGAAATATAAATTAGATAAAGAGTAAATCGATTTGAAGATGTGCTAATTTGAAGATGTGCTGATGTGCAGTTCAAATTGAACAAGATTCAAATTCAATAATTAAATAAAATGAGACACGGAGATAAATTAAATAACTTAGGCAGAAAAACTGCTCACCGCAAAGCAATGCTGGCGAATATGGCTAGTTCATTGATTATGCACAAACGTATCAATACAACTGTTGCAAAAGCAAAAGCTTTGAAACTATATGTAGAGCCACTTTTGACAAAATCAAAAACTGATTCTACACATTCTCGTCGTACTGTATTTGCTTATTTGGGAAACAAAGAAGCAGTAGATACGCTTTTCAAAGAAGTATCAACAAAAATAGCTGACCGTCCGGGAGGATACACCAGAATATTGAAAACAGGTGCTCGTTTGGGTGATAATGCTGATATGTGTTTCATCGAATTGGTAGATTACAACGAAAATATGTTAGGTGGTAAATCTGCTGCAAAAGCAAAATCTTCACGTCGTGGAGGTAAAAAGAAATCAACAGATGCTACTAGTAAAGCAGTTGATTCTACTGAAACTACAACAGACGAGTCGGCAAAAAGTGAATAAGTTGTTCGACTAAAATTATAGTTCTTTAAAAAGGATAAAGTATTTTTGCTTTATCCTTTTTTTTTGAGAAGAAATTAGAAATATGAAATATACAATAAAGTCCCCCGCTATTTTACTGCTCGAAGATGGCAAAGTGTTTCACGGAAAAGCTGCCGGAACAATTGGTACTGCCACCGGAGAAATTTGTTTCAACACCGGTATGACCGGCTATCAGGAGATATTTACCGATCCATCGTATTACGGACAAATAATAGTTGCCACCAATGTACATATTGGTAACTACGGTGTGAATAAGGATGAGGTGGAATCGGATAGTATTAAAATTGCTGGATTAATATGCAAGCAATTCGAAAAGTTTCACTCAAGAGAACGCTCTGATGGCTCTTTAAAAGATTATTTTGTTGATAATGGCATAGTAGCTATCTCGGATGTGGATACGCGCGCTATTGTGAGATATATACGTGATAAAGGGGCAATGAATTGTATCATCTCCTCTGAAACACTTGATGTGGAGGTGCTGAAGAAGAAGCTTGCTAAAGTACCTTCGATGGCAGGATTGGAACTATCTTCAAAAGTAAGTACTAAAGTACCTTATTTTGTTGGTGATAAAGCGGCTGATTTAAAAGTAGCAGTGCTCGACTTAGGTGTAAAGAAAAACATACTACGTTCGCTGGTGGAAAGAGGTTGCTATTTACAGGTGTTTCCACAGAAAACAACACTGGAGGAAATGATGAAATGGGAACCGGATGGATTTATGATTTCCAACGGACCCGGCGACCCTGGCGTGATGAAGGACGAAGCTGCCACCATAAAAAAGATTATCAATAGCGGTGTACCTACGTTTGGCATCTGTCTGGGTCATCAGCTTATTGCTGAAGCATCAGGTATATCCACGTTTAAGATGCACAAAGGGCATCGCGGAATTAATCATCCGGTGAAAAACCTTATTACCGGACGAAGCGAGATTACTTCGCAAAACCATGGCTTTGGTGTGAAAGCGGAAGATGTGGCGAAAGTGAAGAACATGGAGATTACTCATATCAACCTTAATGATAATACTATTGAAGGTTTGCGATATACCGACCGGAATGTGTTTTCGGTACAATACCACCCTGAAGCCTGCCCAGGCCCATTGGATGCACGTTATCTGTTTGACGACTTTGTAGGGATGATGAAGGCAGTGGAAGTTGGGAATTAGGGAATATAAATTTGTGTATAGTATTTACTTACAAACCTGACAGGTTTTGAAACTTGTCAGGTTTAGTTTTTTAAGTATTACTGATAATAAAATTGCCCATCCAATTAATAGTACTACTTTCGCAACTCAATTCAATTATTGATTCTCGTTTCAATAATTATTTTCTACAATAAAACTGGGAAAGTAAATATTTCCCCCTTTAAATTTAAAGGCAACGAATCCGACCAATTACAGCCTTAAATAACACGTTAAGGTTTTCGTTACAGAAGTGTTTTATTAAAACTTACTTTTTACAGATTGTTTTTTTGAATTTCAAAATCAGCCCACGTTGGAAGTTTTTGTATTCCTGAAAAATACTTCTCCTGAAACATTGGAGGAGATAAAAAAAGTAAAAAATGATGAGTTGGGAATGTTCCAAGGGCATAAAAAAGTAAAATTAGATACCCCTCTAAACATCTAGGAGCATAATAAACTGGTTTATCATTACCCTAGAGGTCGAAAAAAGGACTAATTCGGACTTTATGGCAGATAAAACGTGGTTATTTGTAATGACGGACTTAATGGCAGTAATGTGAAAATAAAAAGAATAAACGATGAATTATAAATGAAAGTCAACCGAAATTATTAAACTAAATAAATAATAAATTAAATAA
>CAIRRW010000002.1 GCA_903881065.1 uncultured Bacteroidota bacterium | reverse complement strand
GTTTAATTTTTGACAGCTCAATTACTATTTTTCATCAACCCGCACCACACATCGCTCCCCATCTCAATAATAAAAATACTTTCTAAATCCTCACCTCTACCCCTACCCCCCCTTAAACCTCACAAAACACCACCAAAAACCATTTTCCAAAAATCAGCGTGGTTACTAGCCTAAAAAATCAAAAACGTCACCACGTCGCCAAAAGAAGTATAAAACTAGTTTTCGCAGGTTTTAAACCTGTGCGACGATAGCCAAAAACTAACATCGCGATCGTAAAAACTAACATCGCGATCGCAAAAACTAACATCGCAAACGCAAAAATCAACGTCGCGACCGTAAAAATTAACATCGCGACAGCAAAAATCAACATCGCGACCGCTTATCTTAAAATCGCAACTGCAATAACCGACATCGCAACCGCAAAAATTAACATCGCAACCGCATCTCATCACCTCGACATCACTTCCCGCAACATCGACATCGCGAACAAACATCACCAACAACAAAACCTCACCCCTCACAACCTTAAAATTAACACTAAACTCACCAAATGTTAAGAAACACTTAATACCCACAGCTTTTTCCCTCGCTACTTTTACCCACCGTTAACAGACAGCCGATAGTTGTCGTAAAATACAGTAATGCACACTATGAAACAGCGTTTATATATTTTCCTGATTATTATAACAGGTACAATTTCCATCACAAAAGGTATAAATAATAACATCGCAACAAATAATTTACAGCACAATTCCAGAAATATAAATGCAGCCGATTCCGTCATCTTCGATTTGTCGCGTGCCGTACTCACCGCCAATTATGTTGATGTTCCCGTTCTATTTCGTTCCAATGATATCATCAATGCAGTAGATTTTGCATTTAAGTTTAACGAATTAAATTTAACCTATGATTCGGTTATAAATTACACACCCTATCTATCCGAATTAGCAAGTCAAAATCAGCTGGACAGATTCTTACGCTTTACATCGAGCAGTTTGCAGCAGATAGCAAATGATTCTATATTAATAGCCATCCGGTTTAGTTTTACTGTCCCTTGCGGGAAAATAAATGTATCTGATTTTAATACTATAACCGCTTATCTCAATGGCGACCCATGCAGTTATAAATTTACAAATCCTGTTCCTCATGGTTTCATTGCCACTTTCAATACGTCAAATATCTGCTCAGGTACTAATGTTATTTTTAATGGAATACCAACATTAACAAGCGGAACAATAACAGCATGGAACTGGAACCTTGGTAACGGAAGTACGCCATCTGTGCAAAATCCGAGTACTACTTATACTAACCCCGGCAATTATACAATAAGGTTAATTACAACTTCCGGCACCGGCTGCAAGGATACTGTTGTGAAAACAACTACAGTAAGTTCCTCTCCTGTTGCTTTGTACACAGCATCAACAGACTGCTCAAACAGTTCGGCAACATTTACAGATAATTCCACAATACCTTACGGGGCAATAAACAGCTGGTCGTGGAACTACGGAGATTCGAATACCGACACAATTCCAAACCCAACTCATATATATGCTTCAGGGGGTACTTATACTACAGGACTTACTGTTGTTTCCGATTCGGGATGTACATCTACGATTTCAAATCAGGTTACTATTAATTCGCCCACAGCTGGCTTTGGTGTGCCAAATGGCTGTGTTGGAACATCCATAGCTTTCAACGACAGCTCAATTACTACTACAGGTACCATCAACAGCTGGCATTGGTATTTTGGTGATGGAGGCTCCAGCCTTTCACAAAACACTTCTCATATATATACATCGGGAGGCGTATATACTGTAAGTTTGAAAATAACAACAAATACAGGTTGTGCAGATAGTATTGCGAAAACAATATCCATTGAAAATTTCCCTGTTGTAAATTTTGCCGGAGATATTTTGTTTGGTTGTATGCCTTTATCTGTCAACTTTTCAGACTCTTCTTCTACTTCAATCGGTTCTACTTATTTATGGAAGTTTGGTGACAATACAAATGCATCTACCCAAAACACAAATCATATTTATTTGACAGGAGGGGTATTTAATGTAACTCATTATGTGACTACTGCAGCAGGTTGTGCCGATTCGTTAACTAAGCCAGGATACATTGCCGTGAGCGGAACTCCTGTAGCTAACTTCGGATCTGTTAACAAATGTGTTGGCTCAACGATTTATTTTAATGATAGTTCTATCATTTCATCCGGTGCTATTTCGAGTTGGCAATGGCGTTTTGGTGACGGTAATTCAAGTATTCAACAAAATACAAATCATATTTATACTTCTGGTGGAAGTTATACTGTCAGCCTGAAAGTAACCACAGCACAGGGTTGTGTGGATAGTATAGCAAAAACCATTACTGTTGAAGATAAACCAATAGTTCATTTTTCGGGAAATAACTTAGTGGGCTGTGCTCCGCTAACTGTTAATTTTAATGACTCTTCAATAACATCTGCCGGCTCCACTTATTTCTGGAAATTTGGCGATAACACAACATCTGCTTTCCAAAATGCAACTCATACCTACACAACAAGCGGCGCATACAGTGTTACACATTTTGTAACAACTTCCGGTGGTTGCGCCGATTCATTAATCAAAACATCATACATAACCGTTACCAATTCAGCCGTTGCCAACTTTGGTGTTACCAATCGTTGTCTTGGCTCATCCGCTATTTTTACCGACAGTTCCACTATTTCATCAGGGACAATAACTAACTGGAATTGGAGCTTCGGTGACGGGAATGGAAGTACACTACAAAATCCGACTTACAATTATACCAATGCCGGTGTATATATTGTGAGATTAACTGTTTCGTCAAGTCTTGGTTGTTCCAACACATTTACCAATTCAATAGTTATTGAGGATAAACCCGTAGTTAATTTTACTGCAGATATTGTTTCCGGCTGCACGCCCTTAACTGTTAATTTCTTAGATCTTTCCAATACTGCTCCGGGCTCCACTTATTTCTGGTACTTTGGCGACAATGGAATATCATCATCAAAAGACGTTTCCCATATCTATACAAATGTTGGTTCGTACACGGTTAAACATATAGTAACCACATCTGCCGGCTGTAGTGATTCACTTATTAAAACTTCTTATATAACAGTTTCTTCGCCTCCTGTGGCATTTTTTACTTTGTCTCCTGATACAACAAGACTACCCAAAGCAACTGTTGATTTGAACAATTTATCAAGGGGGGCTACTTCCTGGTTTTGGAATTTTGGAGATAGTATATATTCAAGTCAACAAAATCCAAATCATAATTACTTAGAAGCAGGAAGGTATACGGTATGTCTTAAAGCGTCAAATAACTCAGGTTGTACAGCCACTTATTGTGATACTGCGACAGTACTTCTTCCAAATCCAGTGGCTGTTCCAAAAGCTTTTACTCCCAATGGTGATAATATTAATGATTTGTTAAAAGTAAGAGGCGGCCCTTTACTGAATATGGAATGGCGTATTTTTAATGAATGGGGAAATCAAATTTATTTTTCAGATACACAAAGTGAAGGCTGGGACGGAACATTCCATGGAAGCCCTCAACCATCAGGTGTATATGAATATACACTGAAAGGGAAAACTGCAGATAATGCTGTTATCAATATTCATGATATTGTAAATCTGGTTAGATAAATAAAATATTAGCTATGAACAAAAGAACACACTTTTCGATAATTTTAACGTGCCTGTTATATATTTCAAAAATAACTATAGCGCAGGATTTCCATTTATCACATTATGATGCAAACCCATTATATATTAATCCTGCCTTGACTGGTATGAATGTTAGTGAAGATTGGGGACTACGGATAAATGCAAATTTTCGTGAGCAAGGAGGCAATTCATTTTCATCTGCCAATACAACAATGGCGGCAGGCTTGGATAAAATACTCAATGCCAAATTTTCTTTAGGAGGATTTGTGATTGATAATAAATCTATGTATGGGATTCACAATACAATTAATATGATGTTGTCTGGTTCGTATAAAATTATTCATGATAAGTTGGATGGGAACTCGCCTCATAATCTATCTGTTGGATTACAACTTGGTTTTTTATATAAGAGTATTAATCCTGCAGATTTTACCTATGATGCTCAATATTCAGCTTCTTCAGTTGATGTATTTGATAACAATTTACCTTCAGGTGAAAATTATAGCCGTGAAAATTTATTCAGGATAGATGCTAATCTCGGAATATTCTATCGATATTATAATAAGGATAAAAAATTGTCACCTTTCGGAGGATTTTCTATTTATCATTTGACACAACCAAATGAATCATATACAGGAGAGATAAGCAGAACACCAATGCGTTTTGTTTTGCATGGTGGATGTTATTATTATGTGAATAACGAACTAACAATTATGCCTCAATTATTATATATGAATCAAGCAAAATCAAGTGAATTAAATGCTGAAGTGCTGGGCTTTTATAAAATTACTGATACCGATTATCAGCCAATGGCAGGCGTTTCTTGGAGAAATAAAGATGCAATGGTGTTCCATGTAGGATTAAAATACAAAAACAATATTTTCAGGATAAGTTATGACAGCCACATTTCGTACTTAAAATATTACACAAATGGGAGTGCAGGATTGGAGCTATCCGTTATATATACAATAAGTAAAAAAGTTAAATCACATTTTTAAAGATGAAAAAAATATTAATAACATTATCAATAGTATTTTTCGGAGGATTTAGTTATTCACAAAATTTATTGAATAGTAACGAAAATAATAAAAGTCCTGCAATAATTAATGCTCTGGATTCTGTTTTATTTG
>CAIRRW010000001.1 GCA_903881065.1 uncultured Bacteroidota bacterium | reverse complement strand
CGTAGTTTCGGATTGATAACTCTTCTTTATTTGAATATTTTTAATTGAAATTTTATCTTCAAAATGTTCCAGCGTTTTCTCAATTAATGATTTTATATTTATTTTATCCGTCTCTTTAAATTGATTGTTCTCTATCTTAGAAAGTAATAGTAATGCTTTGTTCAGCGATGATAATTTATTGGCTGCATTATAAACCGATTGAATAATATGCATATCATTTTCCGAAACAGTTTTGGATTGAATAAGCAATTCTATTTTACTTTTTATAACAGCAAGCGGTGTCTGAATTTCGTGCGAAGCATTCTCAATAAATTGTTTCTGACTTACAAAATCAGCATGCATCTTTTCGGTCATCAATGTCAAAGCCGAATTAAGTTCGGCAAATTCCTTGATAGTTGCCGCATCAAATTTCACAGCCATTTCAGCAATATTATATGAATTTAATTGAGCCAGCGTTTTATAAAACGGCTTCCATACCTTCTTCGAAATCCAGAAATTAATAAGGAAGAAACCGAACATCAGCACAATAAAAAGAATAATTACAGGATATAAAATACTTGTTATTAAATCATCCGATTCAATATGCGACGTACGAATAGTGATGTTATAAGTTTTTATTCCATCGCTCACATTGCCTTTCAATAAACGGAATGGTAACCGTTCCGCTTCAGCAGAATCATAAATCAACGTGTCAATAAAAATAGTTTTTGATGATATCGATTTCGCATCAATCGGCGTAAGTGTAACTTCATTATCCATATCATGAACAAGGTTGCCCTTCTTCAAATTCAGCTCAATAGTCTTCTTTTCTTTTGCCAGCGATTCATCCAGACTGTTCATAATCTGTGTCGATACAAAATAATAAAGCAATGCGGAACATACCGCAAACACAGGCAATGCGAACACTAGGTAATAAATACTTGTTTTATTCAGCAGCTTCATCTTTGCATTAAATTACTGTGTCGAAAAGTTATAACCGATACCATAAATTGTTTTAATATAATCCTCGCCGCCCTTATCAATCATCTTCTTTCGAAGGTTTTTAATATGTGTATAAATAAAATCATACGAATCATTTTGGTCCATGTCATCACCCCAAAGATGCTCTGCTATTGAATTTTTTGTAATCACTTTATTTTTATTCGCAATAAAAAACAACAGCAGTTCATATTCTTTTGTAGTTACAGTAAGCTGTTTATCATCGATAAAAACCTCGCGCGACGGAACATCAATCCGTATTTCATTCACTATTATTTCATCCTTCCCACTAAAATTCTTACGGCGAACAATTGCTTTTATACGCGCATTTAATTCCGAAAGATGAAACGGTTTTGTAAGATAATCATCCGAACCAAGATCAAGCCCGGCAAGCTTATCATCCAGCGAATTTTTTGCAGAAACAATAATTATTCCCGCCTCCGACTTCCGTTCCTTTAGTTCCTTCACAATCTGCAAGCCGCTCCCCTTGGGCAAAGTAATGTCCACTACCACACAATCGTATTGATACAGATTTATTTTTTCTGCGGCCTTCTCATAATCCATCGCTGTTTCGCAGCGGCAACCTTCCGATTCAAGATATGTTTTCATCGAATCGAGCAAATCCCGTTCATCTTCTATTAATAAAACTTTCACCTCTTTTTGTTTTATAAAACGTGTGAAATTACTGTTTTTTTGTGGTATGGATTTTTTACTTAACGGAAAACAATGAGATTAATGAGAAATAAAAAAGCCCCGAATTTCTTCGAGGCTTTTTTATTAATTAGCCAATTAGCTAATTAGCTAATTGATTAAATAATCGGACTTACAATAATTGCTGAATATTCTCCATCACCTGAATCATTGCTGAAACAAACTGCTACATAAGCAATCATCCCAACCTGACTTAATGAAAACGGAATATCAAAATTCATCGACCCTACATTATCCCAATCCTCAAGCATATCGAGTGTTGGAAATGGTGCATCCGCTTTCAGGACAAGTAATTTAATTTTTATTCTTTTTACATCCACAGGTTTTCCTCCTTTGGTAGGATTGGCAATATCAAAAGCATGATATTCATTATTCAAGTGAGATGCCAGCTTTAAAGTAACGCCTGCTTCCTGTGTAGGTTTAGGAATAGAAGTACGTGGTTTCACGTTTTCATGAATTGCAATAAACAGATAATCTGCTGTCAATAATTTAATTGACGGATTACCTTTAAGCTGCTGTTTCATTCCATCTGAATATTTTTTGCAGGTCAAAAATAATTCATTCACTTGTGCTGTTGTTAATTTTCCGTAAGTACCCGGAAATATGTAAGCGTTATAGGCATTATTCCAGTCAACAAGCATATTATTCAATTCTTTAATTTGAGCATCACTCATATTAAGCCTTAATTGATTTGCCGGATCCGATACATACGGAACCATAAAGTTGAAGTAAATGTTGTAAATGATAAGCGATACGCTGTAATTAATCATGATATAAATTATTTAATTGGTTACGTTTTATTTTTATAACTCAAAAATAAAATCATACCTTTTATATTATGGCCCTAATTGGAAGAGATATAGCCTTGTGATGCCCGGCTCCTTCGAGGTGTATTAATCTTTTTGTTTTAAGATTAT